>SPBV01000054.1 GCA_004525885.1 Nitrosomonadales bacterium | reverse complement strand
GTTGCTTCATTACTTTATCTATCCCTAAGGATGAACCTTGAACCGGTGGAAACTCAATAAATGATTTCAAAAATTTACCCGTAATTACTTGAGCCGGAACAAACGTCCACATATTATCGGCAAACCAGCGAATGTACATGGATGAATCTTTCCAGGCTGTTTCATAAGGATCCGCACGAAGATTAATCAAGATTGGCCATGCTGGTGTTTTGCGATAAGCCGTATTTATCGCACCTTCCGTTATCGAAAAATTTAGCTTCCAGTCTTCATAACGGACGGCGTTCAAATTTCCGCTCTGATCGAAATAGAAGATTTCTTTCCGGGGATCGGCTTTCACTTCGTCCTTCCAGAAGGGCATCATATTATAACCATCAAGATGAGCTTTAAAAGTCTTGTCACCGGCTTTATAACCTTTAAGCAGTTTTTCCTTAACATCAGGTACACCTGCTGCTGCAAGCAGCGTTGGCATCATGTCTTCATGAGAATAGATGTTGTTTTCTATTGTTCCGGGTTTAATCACCCCGGGCCAGCGAATCGCACTCGGCACACGAAAACCCCCTTCCCATGTAGTACCTTTCTCGCCATAAAATGGCGTTGTTCCACCATCAGGCCAGGTAAACTTTTCAGCGCCGTTGTCTGTGGAATACATAACAATCGTGTTATCAGCAATTCCCAGCTCGTCTAATTTCGCTAGTACAGTACCAATCGATTTATCATGTTCAACCATACCATCGGCATATAGACCAATCCCTGTTACACCTTCACTTTCCGGTTTGAGGCGAGTCCAGACGTGCATTCGAGTGGCGCTTAACCAGACAAAAAATGGTTTGCCCTGAGCGTGAGCGCGTTCGATAAAATCGATGGCGGCATTGGTAAATTCATCATCCGCTGTTTCCATTCTTTTTCTGGTCATCGGACCGGTATCTACTATTTTGCCATCAGAATAAGAGTGAAGAACGCCACGTGGGCCATATTTTTTGTGAAACTCTTTATTTTTTGGATAGTAGTAAGTCTCAGGTTCTTCCTCAGCATTTAGGTGATAAAGATTTCCGAAGAATTCATCAAAACCATGATTGGTGGGTATCATTTCATCACGATCACCGAGGTGATTTTTGCCAAATTGACCGGAAGTATAGCCTAGTGGTTTTAAGAGTTCGGCAATGGTGGGTTGGTTAGCTTTAATACCCTGCTCTGATCCTGGCATACCAATTGTCAGCAGCCCGGTTCGAAAAGGATGTTGCCCGAGAATAAAGGCTGCTCTACCGGCAGTACAAGATTGCTGTGCGTACCAGTCCGTAAATACGGCACCTTCATGCGCGATGCGGTCGATATTAGGTGTCTTGTAACCCATCATGCCCTGATTGTTTACGCTGATGTTCGAGTAGCCAATATCATCACCCCAGATAACGAGGATATTGGGCTTTTGTTGTACTGCGGAAACCGGCCCTATCCAGAAGGCCAGTAACAAGGCTAATCCAAGCAATGGGGAACATGTTTTTAAAATAAACCTCATCTTTCTTCTCCCGCAGGTTATTGAAATACGTAATTATCCCATGAATTTATAATGATAAATATGCTGGGCAGCTTTAATTTAGGCATGTAGACTTTAATAGATTTGTGATCGCCATGGGGTATAGGAGTATACGCTATCCTTTCGCTAAAAAACCACCCACCCTGGCCACCCCGAAGTAACCTAGCCATTTTGCGGCCAAGCGTAAGTCAACCTCAGGTGATGCGGTGGCCTAACCGGCGAAATCGAAGGGATTCCGGCCCTATGATCTGTCAACAGTAAAGCGTATTTCAGGTCACAAGACGTTGTCTATGATTGAACGCTATGCTCATCAGAACGGCGAACATATCAGTACAGAGATGGATAATCTGGAAGATCGCTACAAAAAAATTATGTCGTTTTCTGTCCCAATTACACCAAAATTACACAAATGAAAAAAAGAGCCCACAGGAAGCCGACAGGATATAGATCTGTAGACCCTTTGTTTTATTTGGTGGCCAAGGACGGAATTGAACCGCCGACACAAGGATTTTCAGTCCTCTGCTCTACCAACTGAGCTACTTGGCCTTTTGTGAAGTTGTCTGATGTTGTCGTATCCTTGCATATGAACAACACAGCTGTTTACGTCTACTAACTGAAGGAAGTGTTTTTTTGGAGCATATAATTCTAGCACAGCGTAAAATTCATTGGAATACCAAGGTGCGCGCGCCCAAATTGCCTACATATCTTTATATCGTAGTTGTACTTATCTTTAGTCCATATGCTGCTAGTTCTCAATTCAATTTGAAGATCTGAAAATGCCGCGTACTAATTTTCAATTTTTGATTCTGAAAAGAGGGTTAGTTTTTCTTTAAACTACAAAGCTCAGTTTCAAGTCAATAAGATTCAAGAAAGGGGTTTTATGTTCCGATGTCTAATATTTGGCTCAGGCAATTACAACAACAAAAAACACCATAAAAAGCAATGCAATTTGGATAGTTAGATAATTTCTACTTTCCTTGGGTTGTTTACACAGTCGAGTTAAGATTCCTTTGGCGACTTAGTTCGGTTATTTAGCATTGATTTAACAGCTGTTTTTAATGGGGATGGGGGTAAATTAGCAGCAAATTTACTCAGGTTTTCTGTGCCAGATTGGCTTATTTCTGGTTTCTCACAGGACAAGTTATCCGCGTTGCATGTGTAGTAATTTGCTTGCACAGTAATTTGAATTGCAGTAACCTCAACATAGCCCATTTTATGAAATTTTGATAGTAAAGATGGTAGGATTTGCTTGAGTTTTGCTGCGACTGCTCCATTCCCTACTAATATGGTTAACTTTCCATCTGTAAATTTACCTAGGGAGCAGGGCTTTGCTAATTGAGGGGTGACAATTTCCATGAATGCTCGTTGCATTTCGGATATTCGATCGACGTAGGTAAACAGTTCTTGATGTTCAGGCGCATCTTTGAGTGCGCTAAGAAAGAAGTTTATTTTGTGAATTGCCATATTTGTATTTCTAATAGCTAGTAGTGTAATTACTCGCACAGAATACCACGCTCAGCTGCATACTCTGTGTAGACAATTTATACGTCACATATGCTGTACTAGAGTTCGGAGGAATATATGAATATTATTCTAGTTTCAAGTCATCTGGTAAAAGCAAAAACATTGAGTTTCACCAGAAGGCATTTCGTGTTGTTGTTAGGAGCGCTATTTCTGATTGTCGTGTTGATGGTCTTGGGGCTTAATTATCTATCGCTGCGTTATGTGGATAAGATCGACAGTCCTTCTTTTCGGGCATTTGTGATGAGTGTTCAGCAGGAAGACCATAAGAAAAAACAGCAGTATCTCCGTGATAATCTAAATGCAATGGCAATTAAAATGGGCCAGATGCAAGCGCAATTATCGAGGCTCGATTCAGTAGGAAAACAACTTGCAGAATTATCTGGTATTGAACCACAGGAATTTCTGTTTGATCAGATGCCAGGTCAAGGAGGTGCATTATCTACTATGCCGTCTCAAGACATTTCTTTTGATGAGTTTGACAATAAAGTCCAAGATTTGTCGCACACATTAGATGATCGAATGAGCAAGCTGGAAACGTTAGATCTTGTGCTTAGGCAAGATAGACTCAAAAAAGAAATGCGGCCATCCAATATGCCCGTGAACGTGAATTGGTATTCATCCGGTTTTGGTTCTCGTATCGATCCCTTTACCGGGAAAAAAGCATATCATAAGGGAGTTGATTTTGTTGCAGAAACAGGGGCACCTATTATGGCAGCTGCTGGTGGTGTGGTAGTTTCCTCAAGTCTCCATCCTGAATATGTTAATATGATAGATGTTGATCATGGTACTAATCTTGTCAGCCGGTATGCTCATGCTTCTAAACGCTTAGTTAAGGTTGGTCAGGTGGTGAAGCAAGGAGAAAAGATCGCAGAAGTTGGCAGCACAGGCCGGTCTACTGGTCCGCATTTGCATTTTGAAATTAGGCATAAAAATAGAGAACTGAATCCATCACGGTTTCTAACGAGATCTGATTGAGTTGAATCATGAACTAGCTGTGGCGGGGTGAGGCCTAAGAAAGCCTCACCCTTTGTTTTTTTATAGCAGTTTTTAGGTAGAATTATTTAATATTTCATGCTTAATAATCTTCTCAAGAAAGTATTTGGTAGCCGTAACGACAGGTTGATCAAACAATATTTCCAGACTATTGGTGTAATTAACACGCTGGAACCTACGATTGCGGCACTTACGGATGCAGAATTACGTGCAAAGACGGACGAATTCAGGCAGCGCCTCAAAGATGGAGGGACGCTTGATGCATTATTACCTGAAGCCTTTGCGGTGGTACGTGAAGCCAGTAAACGGGTTTTGGGAATGCGCCATTTTGGAGTGCAGTTGATTGGCGGAATTGTGCTACACAATGGAAAAATTGCAGAGATGCGCACGGGTGAGGGCAAAACGTTGATGTCAACTTTACCTTCATACCTTAATGCTCTAGCCGGTAAAGGTATCCATTTGGTCACGGTGAATGACTATCTAGCTAAGCGAGACTCTGAATGGATGGGACGAATATATCAATTCCTAGGCATTAGTATTGGGGTGGTTCTTTCGCAGATGGATCATGAACAAAAGCAGAGCGCTTACTCCGCCGACATTACTTACGGTACAAACAACGAGTTTGGCTTTGATTATCTTCGCGACAATATGGTGAGTGATCCTGCTGAGAGAGTACAACGCGCACTCAACTACGCCATTGTTGACGAGGTAGATTCTATTCTTATTGACGAAGCGCGTACTCCGTTGATTATTTCGGGTCAGGCAGAAGGTAACACGGATATTTATATTCGCATGAATGCGCTGATTCCAAAACTTATACGTCAGGAGAAAGAAGATGGACCAGGAGATTTCAGTGTAGATGAGAAATCACAGCAGGTGCTGTTGAGTGAGGCGGGCTTCGAAAATGCAGAGAAACTGCTTGCCCAGGCTGGTCTATTAACGACAGGAGACAGTAGTCTGTATGACCCTGCCAATATTAATCTTGTACATCATCTCTATGCAGCACTGCGCGCCCATGCTTTATTCCATCTTGATCAGCACTATGTATTACAGGATGGAGAAATAGTAATAGTGGATGAATTTACTGGGAGGCTTATGTCTGGTAGGCGCTGGTCGGAAGGGTTGCACCAAGCGGTAGAGGCGAAGGAAAATGTTCCGATCCAAAAGGAAAACCAGACACTTGCCTCGATTACTTTCCAGAATTATTTTCGCATGTATAAAAAACTAGCTGGCATGACAGGTACTGCAGATACTGAAGCCTATGAGTTTCAGCAAATATATGGACTGGAGACCGTAATTATTCCAACCGATCGTCCGATGATTCGTGACGACAGAATGGATCAGGTTTTCCGAACTCTGAAAGAAAAGAACAACGCTATTGTTGAGGCGGCTAGAGATTGCTATGAGCGTGGACAACCAGTTTTAGTTGGAACTACTTCAATTGAGAACAATGAGTTGTTGTCTGGACTATTAAACCAGAACAAACTGCCTCATCAGCTATTAAATGCTAAACAACATGCAAGTGAAGCAGAGATTGTTGCTCAGGCTGGACGCCCAAAGATGATTACCATAGCAACTAACATGGCGGGTCGAGGCACTGATATTGTGTTAGGCGGAAATCCAGAGCCTGAGATCGAGCGGATCAGTTCGGACGACGATACAAGTGAGTCTGTCAAAGTAGAGCGTATTGCCAAAGTGCGCGAGGAATGGCAGGTTCTCCATGACGAGGTGCTGAAACATGGCGGATTACATATCATTGGTACAGAAAGACATGAGTCTCGCCGGGTGGATAACCAGTTACGTGGGCGGTCTGGGCGTCAAGGCGACCCTGGTTCCAGCCGTTTTTATCTTTCACTTGAAGACTCACTATTGCGTATTTTTGCTTCTGATCGTGTGGCCAGCATTATGCAGCGTCTTAACATGCCGGAAGGGGAAGCTATTGAGCATCCATGGGTCACCCGAGCAATTGAAAATGCACAACGTAAAGTTGAAGCTCGTAACTTTGATATGCGTAAGCAGCTGCTTGAGTATGATGACGTTGCTAATGATCAACGCAAGGTGATTTATCAGCAGCGTAATGAATTACTGGAATCGCATAACATTTCTGAAACTATTACAGCAATGCGTGGAGACGTTCTGGATAGTCTTGTAAGCCTTCATATACCACCAGGGAGTATTGAGGAACAGTGGGACGTTCCAGGACTAGAAAAAACTCTTGCCTCAGAATATCAATTGCAGTTGCCGCTACAAGATTGGCTGGATAAAGAATCTGAGTTACATGAGGGAAACCTCGGTCAGCGAGTTATTGAGATAGCGAATGAGCATTATCAGGCTAAAGTGAATAAAGTTGGCGCTGATACTATGCATCAGTACGAGCGAGCTGTGATGTTGCAAAGTCTTGATACTCATTGGCGCGAGCATTTAGCAGCCCTGGATCATCTGCGCCAGGGAATTCACTTGCGTGGCTACGCACAAAAGAATCCAAAGCAGGAATACAAACGCGAGGCCTATGAACTATTCAAAACATTGTTGGAAGAGGTTAAATCAGAGGTTACTCAGATACTCATTATGGTGCAGATTAGAAACGAGCAGCAAGTAGAGGAAGCAGCAACTGAATCGTCACAATCACCAGTGGATATGCAATATCACCACGCTACTTATGAGAATGCGCTAGGTGAGAATGAAGAAGAAGGCAGCAGTAATGCTAGTCAAGAGACGCATCAGCCGTTCGTTCGTCAAGGTGAAAAAGTTGGCCGCAATGATCCATGCCCATGTGGTTCGAGGAAAAAGTACAAGCAGTGTCACGGTAAACTCGGCTAATACTCTAAGAATTTGTGAGTGCAAGCTGGCCCAATATATATCCAAAACATAACTAAAAAAAAGCCCTGCACATTAGCAGGGCTTTAATCTTTCTTTGTTTTGTCGTTGTGATTAGTAGGTTGCCTTCACAGTGTTTTATTCCCGTACACCGGCAATTTCAATCTCAACACGACGGTCAGGTTGCAGACAGGCGATCAATTTTTTGGTTGCCTTGTTCCCGATACATGTAGTTCCTGTTACCGGATTAGCCTCGCCTTTCCCATCAACAAAAACGTCACTGGCATTCACTCCGTTGGTCGTAACCAAATAACTTTTAACTGCTTCAGCACGACGTACAGATAGTTTCTTGTTGTAGTCTTCCTTACCAATGCGGTCTGTGTAACCAACAGCAACGATCACATCGTATTTTACGTTACCCAGTTTGATCATCAGATTGTCGAGTGATTGTTTGCCTTCGGATTTCAGCACAGCCTTATCAAAATCGAACAGTGCATCAGCGGAAAAAGTAATTTTTTCGGGAGAAGTATCAACAGGAGCAGGGGCATCTCCAAGAGGTTCGAGCAAAGTTTTGATCACGTAACCGGCCATAGTCTTAGGAGAATTAATATCCATGTGATTAGTTACAAAACCACATCCTCCGATCGCAGCGAGCTCGTTCATAAACTCCTTTCCACCCGGCTCATTACCAATTTGGATGGGGTAAATACAAACCCGATCACCAAGTTGTGACTTCAACTTTTTAGCAGCAGCAATGGCGCTATCTTTGACATCACTACTGCCAGCGCTATGACTCGCATCTGATATACCATCACTAACGATAAACATTGCTATCTTTCCAAGCCCTAGCCCTGTCAGAAATTTACTGTTAGCGGTGTCGATACCTGCTCCCATGGGAGTAGTGCCACTTGCGCATGCAAGCTTAGCTATGCCCCCACCAAGTTCATCACGGTTGTATGGTGCTAATCCATAGAGTACATCTGCTTTGTCCACGCACCCAGTACCGAAAGCTGCCAAGCCTGCGTTAAAGTTTAATTGAGGGATCGTTTGATTCATGTTTGAGAGGGTTTCCTTGGCAATATCAATTTTAGAACGTCCCATGTGTTGATCACCCATTGAAGAGGATGTATCTTGAACAATAACAAAGGTGTCAACTTTTTTTCCATAGGATGCAGTGCTAGGTGTTTGCGCGTTAAAGCTTCCGCCTGATGGCGGTGTTGTTGCACAGCCTGCCAATGATGTGACGGCTGCTGCTAAAATAATTGCCCAGATACTTTTTTTCATCTCATCTCCCTTATTTTGGTAGACTTGTCTTCCGCGGTTTATGGTAGAAAACCAAGTATTTCTTTCACTTAAATCAAAGAATAACTATTTTTAAACTAGCAATTGCTTGAAAAATTATAGTACTAGATACCCTAATGATTATCAAGTGGTATATAAAAGCCAATTAAGCTGATGGGTGTTTGTGTCTTAAGCGGTCTTAAAGAAAAAAAGTGCCTCAATTTGCCAACAAATCCGATGAAAGGTTTATATGCGCTGTGTACGAAAATAAGGAATATGGCATTAAGATATTTCTGGGAGTTTCTAGATAGATACAGCGTTCAAGTGAATGATCTATTTCGTTTAAAATAAATGGCTACAGCGTACATATACCTATCGATAGAGGAGGGTATATGTTTTAGGGGTCGTTCTGAGGTTATCTAGAGTTTAGCGCCGGTACCGACTAATTTTGCTGAGATGATCTTGTAAGAGAATTCTGCAGGAACCAAGCTGTCTTGTTCTTTTCCGCTGATTTCAGCATGGGGATACATGAAGAACGGTAGCTTTCCTGCAACGCTATTATTGGCCAGTGTGATGTCGTCTCCATGATTAAACGTTACCCAGTTCATCTCCCACGTTCCAAATAGTCTCTTTCTTAGTGCAACTACCTTAGGGTGGTTGTGTGTCAACCCTTCCTCTAACAATAACTGGTGGACATCTGCTGGATCTACTGGCACCCAACCCAAGCCAGCAAGATAAAATTCTGCACGGCAATGTTGCGCATTACTCAGATCTCCAAATTTACCAAGACACTTGTGTGTCTCTGATTCATCTATGCGAATTCCGTACTGATTCCGCGCTGGAATACCTGCAGCGCGTGCTAAGCCCACGAACAGTGTATTGAGATCAACAGATTTACCACCCAAGTTATTTTTTTCTAGCATGAATTTGATGTCGCCTCGCCCACAACCACGCGTTGCCTGATCGCGATGGGCGTTATCGACCACCCAGTTGTAAATAGCGTGAGCTTTTTCCAGAGGTGTTTTTGCATTGGCAGTTTTGGTAATAGACGAAGCAGTCATGCGTACAATACCGTTTAGTGGAGCATGCTTGGTGGATTGGAGGAAACGATTTATATCTGCAGGGATTATACCATTACCTTTTTCAGAATAACTTTGCAAATCTACAAATCGATTACGAGTCTTGACTACACTACTTACTGAAATTATACGTGGACCACTATCACGCCACTCAGCATGAAATACTGGGGAAGTTGTATTAGGAATAGTGTGAAATTCTGCTGTTTTTGCATTTCCACTCCATACGCTTCCTTGAGTAAACTGGTGAGGTGTGTCGGTCGTATCCGGTAGAGGCAGCCATAGTAGCGCTCTTTTGCCTTTTGTTGGTAGGTTAATTTGGTAAGTCAGGCGATAACTATTCCACTGTGAAAGATTGGCCTGCTTGCCGAGAACAGACGGCGCAATTGAAAATAAGGCGGCACTCGCCCCAGCTAGTTTGATAAAATCTCTTCGCTGCATAATCTTCTCCTGTCAGTGCGACTCAATCCAAAAAGTAGAAGTATGGATCCATCTTTGTATATAGTATGAATCTAACTCTGCCTGTAGATTATGTCAATTCTCCCTCTTAGCGTGTAATGATAAGAGCTACTGAATGGCATCTATTTCATGGATCAATAATATTACCAGCTTAAAACACAATCTACCCTAATGATTTTTATCCTTTTTCTAAGAGCAGCTCAAATCCTAGCAAACTAGGGTTTCAGAAAACTTTCTATTACATACGCTGCTCAAAAAATGAAATCACTCCATTACTGGAGGTAACTCTTTGGTAAGAACGTTTTTTTCATTAATTGCCGCACCTAGAAGCGCATAACCAAGTAATCTTTTTTCGACATCTTGGAATAATGCCTTCACACCATCAGGGGTTTCCTCGACTTGCCATTCACCTTTTGCATCAGGGCTAGGAGGTGAAACTACGGTTGGACATGC
>SPBV01000071.1 GCA_004525885.1 Nitrosomonadales bacterium | reverse complement strand
ACAGTCTTGATTTCTGGCGGCAACCCTTCCAAATAATCAGCTCCGATGTTACGAAGATAGAATTCAGGGCTAGCCTTGAGCTTCATCTTAGCATCATGGGTACGTCCATCGGTATAAACTACAAGTGAATTAGTCGGTAAGTAGGCAGCAGATACTGCTACGGCACCATTAAGTAATCCACCAGGATCATTTCGCAGATCTAATACTAATCCTTTCATAGGTATCGGGCTTTCTTTAAACAATCTATCTATATCCTTGGCTAGATTTTCTCCGGTTTGTTCTTGAAACTGCGTAACCCGTATATATGCATAGCCGGGCTCAAGCAATTTTGATTTGACACTTTGGATCTTGATAATGGCACGCACTATAGTAAATGTAATTGGTTTGAGCTCTCCTTTGCGCAGCACCATCATAGTGATGGGGGTATTAGGTTTGCCACGCATAATTTTAATAGCATCGCTGAGCGTCATACCTTTGACTGCTTTATTATCTAGCTTGATAATTAGGTCGCCAGATTTCATGCCGGCCTGAAATGCAGGGGTGTCTTCTATTGGTGAAATTACTTTAACAAAGCCATTTTCCATGCTAACTTCGATTCCAAGCCCACCGAATTCTCCCTGAGTGCCAATTTGTAGTTCTTTATAGGCATCTTCATCCAAATATGCGGAATGTGGATCAAGGCCAGTCAGCATACCATTTATGGCTTCAGTAATTAGCTTTCCATCTTCGACTGGTTCAACGTAATTCATTTTAATTCGGCCGAATACTTCAGTAAATGCCCGCAACTCTTCAACCGGAAGAGGGAGCATAATTCTATTGGTTTCTTTGTCAGCAACAGCCGAAAAATTAAGGCTGAGCATTACACCTGCAACTGCACCGATAAGAAGCAGGCCAAATTTTTGAAGTTTGTTACGCATTACATTTTCTCCAGACTTGTCAGTTTTGATAGTATTTTTTACTTTAATTTAATCCATTCCAATGGGTCAAATGGTTTGCCTTTATGACGCAGCTCAAAGTATAAACCGGAATTCGGATTAACGCCGCTGTTTCCTGCAGTTGCAATAGTATCACCACCATGAACAGTATCCCCTACCTTTTTAGCTAGGACTTGATTGTTGCCATAGAGACTCATATAGCTGTCACCATGGTCCACAATTAGAATATTGCCAAATCCCCGCAACCAATCAGCAAATACTACCTGCCCATATGCAATGGCTTTTACGTCCTTGCCGATAGATGCACGGATGAATAGGCCCTTCCAGGTAACCCCCCCATTAGGTCGTGAACTACCAAAACGATTCACAATTTCTCCGTGTATAGGTAAAATTAAGAGGCCTTTTAGCATCGAGAATGCTTTCCTATCTAATGACGCACCGGGTAAATTTATTTCGCTTGTTATGTTAGGCTGATCCTTACGATTACCGATTTTTTCTACTAGAAGTGAGAGGCGTTTTTCATCATTCTGAAGTTTTCTGATCTTACGCCGCCCTCGGTCAACTTCTTTAGAAATTCTAGAGAGTAGTTCTTTGTACTTAATTTCCTCCTGTTCTAGAAGCTGCTTCTGTCCAGCTTGTTCTGTCTGAATTGAAGTAATTTCCGTAGTTTTTTCGTTACTTTCATCAACTACAGTTCGAAGTTTTGCAAGGTTGCCGCGTAAAGTATTGATATCTTTTGCGCGTGCGCGGGAGAGATATCCGTAGTAATACATCTCACGTGCTATCTGGTTGGGGTTCTGTTGATTAAGTAGCAGTCTAAAATATTCATGTTGTCCACCAACGTATTGTTGGTAGAGTAATTTGCTAAGACGTGCTTGCTGATCCAGAATTTTATTCTGGATTAGATCCAGATTGTTTTGTAATTGATTGAGCCTGTTTTTAACTTCGTATCGTTCGTGTGTAAGGTTATCTAGTTTGTTACTAATTTCTTTTATGGCCCGTTCTGCCTCGTGCAGAGCACTTGACACCTCTGATTTTGATTCTTCTTTATCTTCAAGATCTTTTTGAAGGGTTTCAATGCGATCACGTAGCTGCCCCAAATTCTTTTTACTTGTCTCAGGGGCAGCATAGAGGGCATGTGGTAGCAGCAAAATACAAAAGAACACGAGTCTGGGAAGTATGCTTGACCACATATTAACGAAAATTAATCTAACAAATTTATATCGTGCTTTCACGTGGAAGGAATCATGTGCCAACATGAGATAGATATATTTTTGAAGCATGTGCAGATCTACAAGAATGCATTTCTCCTTACATATTTGTATTTACGCAAATAACTCATAGACTATGGCTGCATCTTTCCCTGATTTGCTGTTGCTTGCATTGCTTTCTCAATCTTGGCCTGATCGCCCAAATAATAGTGCTGGATAGGCTTCAAATTATCATCAAGCTCATAGACTAGTGGAATCCCCGTGGGAATATTGAGTTTCAGGATCTCTTGATTGGAGATATTGTCAAGATGTTTAACAAGCGCCCGTAGCGAGTTCCCATGGGCAACGATGATGACACGCAGTCCAGATTGGATCATTGGAACGATAGACTCTTCCCAGTAAGGGAGGAACCTGTTAACTGTATCCTTAAGGCATTCAGTAAGGGGAACGTCTTGTTTCGCTAAATTCTGATAACGTGGGTCAAGCCCAGGATAGCGAGTGTCATCAAATGTTAAAGCGGGAGGTTTGGTATCATAGCTGCGGCGCCAAATTAAGACTCTCTCTTCACCATATTTAGCTGCAGTTTCAGCCTTATTTAAACCTTGCAGTGCACCATAGTGGCGCTCGTTAAGTCGCCATGAATGATTGACAGGAATCCACATTTGGTCCATCTCATCCAGCGTGATCCACAGTGTACGGATGGCACGTTTAAGAACTGAGGTAAAGGCGATATCAAATACAAAACGTTCTTTCAGTAACAATCGACCACAATGTCTTGCTTCTTCCAAACCTTTCGCTGACAAATCCACGTCAGTCCAACCAGTAAAGCGATTTTCCTTATTCCAAATACTCTCCCCATGTCGCAGGAGAACAATTTTTTTCATATTTACCTGTTTAAAAAGGATGAGATCTTCTGTAGAGAAACTTGAAATACCATGGTATTTTAGTATATTTAGACAAATTTTGCGAATATCGAGTAGATGGAAATGATTAATAAAGATATTGGTAATTTATACTAAAGAAATTAAATGGTTTATGAGTGCTTCAATATTACTTTGTAACATTGAATAATCTCGTTGTTCCCGCCTTTGATTCTTTTCAATGGTACGTTAGCAATTATCACAAGCAAGAAAAATAATAAAACCATCAGTATAATTATATTAAGACTGATCTTTAGCTTAAATATGAGAACCCCAGAGTATCCCAGTCTCTGATAAAATCAAACGTTTTGGGAATAAAAGGGTATGAAATTGGCATTTATACAAAATAATATTTTGTTGGTCATAATCCTCGTGTTGAGCGGTAGTATTTTATTATGGGAATTGTTGTCGCGGCGTTCTGGCAGAGAAATAGGCGCCGTATTAGCAGTGCAGCTTATCAATTACAAGGACGCGCTGGTGCTAGATGTACGAGAGGAAGGCGAATATGATGCAGGCCATATTCAGAACTCTATGCATATGCCCGCAGATAAAATCAAGGACCGTATGCAGGAACTAGAAAAATTCAAGGATAAACCGATAGTTGTCATATATCGAAGCGGTGTTCGTTCTGGGGCAGCAAGCGCTACATTACATGCGAATGGATTTTCTCTTGTGCATAATCTAAAGGGTGGTATAGACACGTGGAAACAGGCAAATTTACCGATAGTGAAAAAATAAGAGCGAATTCATGAATAGAATAGTTATGTACTCCACTGGTTTCTGCCCATATTGCATAATGGCAGAAAAGCTCTTGCGTTCCAAAGGCGTAGAAGAAATCGAAAGAATTCGAGTTGATCTGGAACCTGCACGTCGTATTGAGATGTTGGAGAAAACAGGGCGTCGGTCAGTGCCACAAATCTATATCGGTGAAACCCATATTGGGGGATATGATGATTTGGCTATGCTTAATCGAAACAATGAATTGGTAAAATTGTTGGCAGTTTAAGTTTTTTGGCTCAGCATAAAAATGCGTATGTGTTCGTTGAAGAATTAAGCTAGATACTGCGAACGATAACTCATTTGTGAAATGGACTCATATCACACATTTTCTGTTAGCGTTATATTTATACACTGAAAATAGGATCTAATATGAAAGAACAGCAGCAGCGCATTTTTAACATCGAGAAAATCTACGTCAAAGACTTGTCTTTAGAGATTTCGAATGCGCCGTTGGTTTTCCTTGAATCTGAAGCCCCAAAAATAGATATGCAATTGCATATAAATGACAACCATATCAAGGAAGGCATGTATGAGGTAGTGCTAACGGTGACCATCACTGCAAAGACTAAGAATAAGACCATATTTTTGGTTGAGGTGCAGCAGGCTGGGGTTTTTCAGATACATAACATAGAAGAAGCAGAAATGACTCCCATATTGAATATAGTCTGTCCTAACGTGATATTTCCTTATATGCGTGAAACAATTTCGGACATAGTCACGCGCGCTGGATTTCCACCAGTAATCTTGAATCCTATTAATTTTGAGGCACTTTACAATGAGAGCAAACAACAAGCCGCGGCGAACGGATCAGACCAAGTTACAAATGCGTCTAAACATTAGTGTGAATCCAGATATTCATAGGAACTATATTGAAAATGAAGTATAAAATATTTAAAGAAATTTTATTCCAACGATACCGAATTCAAATAACAGTGTTGGTTTTATTGTTGGGTTTTCATGCTCATGCCGTTGCTGCTCTAGAGTACCTTTCCATGGCTAATAATGCCGTAGTAATGTATAACGCTCCTTCAACAAAGGCAGATAAATTGTATGTAGCAAGTCGTTATTTGCCAGTGGAAGCGGTGGTGAAAGTTGAAGGATGGGTTAAGGTTCGTGATAGTAGTGGCGCTCTTTCCTGGGTCGAACAGAAAGTAGTAAGTGATAAACGTTTTGTGGTTGTTGTTGAATTACAGGCTGAGGTGTACCAGGCAGCAGATATAAATTCAACATTGGTATTTCAAGCTCAGAAAGATGTTATCTTGGAGTGGCTGGAGCCTTCTGTAAATGGATGGATTAAGGTGCGGCATCGTGATGGACAGACTGGTTACATCAAGATTACTCAGGTCTGGGGCTCATGAAAATAGCTGTTTTAGGCGCAGGTGCTTGGGGCACCGCACTAGCTATTAATCTTACAATTAACTCCAATTCAAGACACAAGATTATTCTATGGACGAAGGATCCTGATCATTGCGTTGAGCTTGTGCAGCAACATACTAATCGACGATTTCTGCCGGATTTTTTGTTACCTGATTCTCTACAATTAACTTCTGATCTTAATGTAGCTGTTGACGCTGATCTTGCGCTGATTGTTGTTCCTACAGCAGGATTACGCGAGACATTACGTGCTATTGTTGCATGTGGAAAAGCTATACCAGTAATCTGGGGCGGGAAGGGATTCGAATCTCAATCTGCTAAATTACCATATCAGGTCGCGCAGGAGGAGTATGCTGGTGTAGCTCCTTATGGCGTATTATCAGGGCCTAGTTTTGCTCAGGAGGTTGCTCAGGGATTGCCAGCAGCTTTGACTTTGGCATCGAATGATGAGGAGTTTTCAAGAAAAACCGCAATGCAATTGCATGCTTCCCTATTACGGGTCTATTCAAGCAACGATATTATAGGTGTAGAAACAGGTGGGGCGATCAAAAATGTAATTACCATTGCTGCTGGTATTTCTGATGGTATGGGGTTAGGCCACAATGCTCGTGCTGCATTAATCACAAGAGGTCTTGCAGAGATTAGTCGATTGGGATTAAAACTAGGTGGCAGTATAGAAACCTTCATGGGACTAACAGGGTTGGGTGATCTAGTACTTACTTGTACCGGGGATCTTTCACGTAATCGGCAGGTGGGGCTAATGTTAGCAGAAGGTAAGTCGTTGCCAGATATCCTACAAGAACTTGGTCATATTGCAGAAGGGGTTTATACGGCGCGCGAGGTGCTAAAACTAAGTCAAGAGCTGGATGTTGAGATGCCAATTACTCAGGCGATATGTAGCATACTTCATGATGGAGTGCCGCCTAAGAAGGCATTAGAAGCGTTACTTAATCGCGAACCAAAGACAGAAGGCATTTTCTCTTAAATATGTAAAAAACGTATTCAAGATTGATAGCATAAGGTATTTTTGATTTTAATATACCTTATAAAAGGCAACATTCTTTAAAAAAATTAGCCCGATTTCTAATCAGTTGTTAAATTATCTCAAGTAAAAAATTGACAACGTTAACTTAATCCCTGATGATTTGCTTCATTCTGAATAACACACAAAATAGAATGAATCAGCCGCCATTTAACCTATTAAGTAACATCATAAAAAAGCAGCTAGATCAGACAACCGATACAGGAGTTACTGCTTTGTCATCTTGGGGTGTTTCTCAAATTGAAGCATTGTTAGATTTGCCATTCAATGATCTGATTTATCAAGCTCAGTTTGTCCACCGGCAATATCATGATGCCAATACTGTACAGCTTTCCACGCTAATTTCGATAAAGACAGGGGGGTGTTCTGAGGATTGCGGTTATTGCCCTCAAGCAGCACGTTACCATACTGGAATTGATAACGAGGACATGTTGTCGCTGGATAAGGTGGTTACAGCAGCAAAAGCAGCAAAGAAACAAGGTGCATCACGTTTTTGTATGGGCGCAGCTTGGCGTGGACCTAAACAACGCGATATAGTAAGAATGACAGAAATTATCAGCGCAGTGAAGGCACTGGGGCTTGAAACTTGTGCCACACTAGGCATGCTGAAGCCTGGGCAGGCAGAGCAACTTAGTCAAGCTGGCCTAGATTACTACAATCACAATCTTGATACGGCACCCGAATTTTATGGTGAAGTTATCACAACTCGAGATTACCGGGATCGTCTTGATACGCTTGAGTGCGTACGTAGTGCAGGTATGTATGTATGCTGTGGTGGTATTGTTGGCATGGGTGAGTCTCGTAATGCTCGTGCTGGACTGATCGCACAATTAGTGAATCTTAATCCCCACCCAGAATCAGTTCCCATAAACAATTTGGTACAAGTTGAAGGTACTCCACTATATGGCACCGAGGCGCTTGATCCATTTGAATTTATACGCACCGTCGCGGCAGCTCGTATCACTATGCCTAAAGCAATGGTAAGGCTTTCGGCCGGTAGAAGTGAGATGTCTGAAGTAGTGCAGGCATTGTGTTTTCTTGCTGGCGCCAATTCGATCTTCTATGGGGATAAATTGCTTACTACGGGTAACCCTGAAGTTGAACAAGATAAAGTTATGTTCAAAAAACTGGGGCTTCAATCATTGTAGTTTACAGTTAGAATGTATTCAGATCCTATTACACGGTTACATAGTCGGAAAAGTAATGGACTGTATCGGCATCGCCTAACTTTAGAGGGGCCACAAGGAACTCACGTCTCGATAGCAGGACGCAAATATCTTTCGTTTTGTAATAATGATTATCTTGCTCTTGCCAATCACCCAGAGTTGGTTGAAGCAGTTTGTGAGGGCGCAAAAAAATATGGTGTAGGGGCAGGGGCCTCACATCTAATTATCGGACATCATTCATCTCATCATAGGCTAGAAGAGGTGCTAGCGCATTTTACGGGATTTCCTCGGGCGCTGTTGTTTTCTTCTGGATACATGGCTAATGCGGGAGTAGTGACTGCATTAGTAGGGCATGGTGATGCGGTATTCTCTGATAAGCTTAATCATGCTTCTCTCAATGATGCGGCGGCACTCTCCCATGCAAAATGGATTCGATATCCACACTTGGACTTGGTCATCTTAGAACAACGACTGGCCTTGTCTCAAGCAAAGTGCAAGTTAGTGATAACCGATGCAGTTTTTAGTATGGACGGAAATATTGCGCCAGCTACTAAGCTATTAGCACTGTGCGAAAAATACAATTCCTGGCTGTTACTTGATGATGCACATGGTTTTGGGGTGTTAGGAAAGCAAGGGCGGGGAGTCGTTTCTCATTTTAATCTTAATTCACCACGGATTATCTATATGGCAACCCTTGGTAAAGCGGCGGGTGTATCTGGGGCTTTCGTTGCTGGGCAAGAGGAAGTTATCGAGATATTAATTCAATATGCCCGTAGCTATATATATACCACAGCTATGCCCCCATTATTATCCTGTGCTGCATTGAAAAGCTTAGCACTGATTAAGCGGGAAGGGTGGCGACGTAAGAAATTGACACAACTCACTGAGCATCTAAAAGAAGAATTGCAATTGTTACGTTGGAAGCTTTTACCGTCCATTACTCCTATACAACCTGTGATTATTGGAGAAAATAGTAAAGTTATGCAGATTAGTAATGCATTACGAGAAAGAGGCATCTTGATTCCAGCGATTCGGCCACCTACCGTGCTAAAAGGTTCGGCGAGGTTGCGAATTTCCTTATCTGCGGCACACAGCATAGAAGACATTAAACAGCTAATATTAGTATTACGAGAATTAGAAAAAATATTTTGAGTTTATTAAATTGTTACGCTGGAGTCATATAACTATATGATATCAATT
>SPBV01000125.1 GCA_004525885.1 Nitrosomonadales bacterium | reverse complement strand
TGTGGCGCGCATATTCGCTTATCGGAGTGCGTTTACCATAGCCATTTTCGGTTGCTGTCAATACTGCCAATTCTTCATTCTCGGCAACTAGTAGGGAAATTACTGTTTGTCCTTTACCTAACTTCATTCCACGGACACCCCTCGCTCCACGACCCATTGGGCGTACATCATTTTCATCAAAACGCATTGCTTTGCCACCATCAGAGAATAACATCACGTCATGCTTGCCTTCTGTGAGCGCTACACCGATCAAGTAATCTCCTTCATCTAAACCTAACGCGATAATGCCACCAACACGTGGTCGTGAAAATTTAGATAGCGCTATTTTCTTCACTGTGCCCAGAGAAGTAGCCATGAAAATAAAACGACTCTCATCAAACTCTTTTACCGGGAGGATGGCGTTAATTTTTTCTCCCTCTCCCAATTGTAGTAGGTTAACAATCGGTTTGCCACGTGAACTACGTCCACCCTGTGGTACCGAATACACCTTACTCCAGTAGGCTCGCCCAAGGCTCGAAAAGCAAAGGATATAATCGTGAGTATTTACGATAAACAGATTGTCAATCACATCATCTTCTTTGGTCTTCGTTGCTTGCTTACCACGTCCACCACGCTTCTGGGCGTGGTAATCTTCTAGTGGCTGCGATTTAACGTAGCCAGTATGTGATAGCGTTACGACTACGTCTTCTGGCGCAATGAGGTCTTCCATACTTAAATCTTGGGTACTAACTACGATCTCGCTGCGGCGTTTATCCCCAAACTGTTTCCTGACAGCTTCCAGCTCTTCAATAATGATGCTCGTGATTCGTTCTGCTTTTGCAAGAATATCAAGGAGGTCAGTAATATTGTTCATTACGTCTTTGTATTCACTCACAACTTTGTCTTGTTCTAATCCAGTTAGTCGTTGCAAACGTAATTCTAGAATTGCCTGGGCTTGTGAGTCTGACAAGCGATAGCCTTTTTCGGATATGCCAAATTCTAGAGCCAGTCCATCTGGCCGGTATTCTTTGGCATTTACAGAACTACTAGATAGCATTTCTTCTACCAGCTTGGATCTCCATAGTTTTGTCATTAGCGCTTGCTTCGCAACTGCTGGGGTCGGTGCTGTCTTGATTAAAGCGATTACTTCATCAACATTAGATAGCGCAACGGCCAAACCCTCTAGCAGGTGGCCTCGCTCGCGTGCCTTTTTCAGTTCGAATGCGGTACGTCGCGTTACCACTTCACGACGATGATCCAAGAACGCCTCTAGCATCTGTTTTAGATTTAGTAGGCGTGGCTGCCCGTCTAGTAGGGCCACCATATTCATACCAAAGGTATCCTGTAATTGTGTTTCTTTGTACAGGTTATTCAGTATTACTTCGGGTATCTCACCGCGTTTGAGTTCAATCACCATACGCATGCCAGATTTATCTGATTCATCACGAAGATCAGAGATTCCCTCAATTTTCTTATCACGAACCAATTCACTAATACGGATTAGTAGATTCGCTTTATTTACTTGATAAGGTAATTCATCAACAATAATACTCTGACGGCTACCTTTCTCCATGTCCTCAAAATGTGTACGAGCACGCATTACTACACGCCCACGCCCAGTCTGATAGCCTGCCTTGACCCCTACAACACCATAAATAATTCCCGCAGTTGGGAAGTCTGGTGCCGGGATGATTTCAATCAATTCATCAATGCTGGTTTCAGGATTTTTAAGTAATTCCAGACAGGCTGCCACCACCTCATTTAGATTGTGTGGTGGAATATTGGTTGCCATACCCACTGCGATACCAGAGGATCCGTTGATGAGTAAATTTGGGATTTTCGCTGGGAGAACCACTGGTTCTCTTTCAGAACCATCGTAATTCGGGACAAAGTCTACAGTTTCTTTTTCCAGGTCTGCTAGCAGTTCATGGGCAATACGAGACATACGTATTTCGGTATAACGCATCGCAGCAGCATTATCACCGTCTACTGAACCAAAGTTCCCCTGGCCATCTACCAAGGTATAACGTAACGAAAAGTTCTGAGCCATACGAACAATGGTGTCGTATGCTGCAGTATCACCGTGAGGGTGATACTTACCAATGATGTCACCAACAATACGTGCAGATTTCTTGTAAGGGCGGTTCCAGTCGTTGGAAAGTTCATGCATAGCGAGCAGTGCACGTCGGTGTACTGGCTTTAAACCATCACGTGCATCTGGTAGCGCCCGTCCCACAATTACGCTCATGGCGTAGTCGAGGTAGGAGCGACGCATCTCTTCTTCGAGACTAATAGATAAGGTTTCTTTTGCGAATTGATCCATCGTTATATTTTTCTTTTAAGGACAGTAAGTTAGATTGTTAATAGAGGCTTAATTGCGACCATATAATAACCCGTAATTCTACCATGCCGCTCCCGTTGAAGCCACTCTGATAATCTTATTGATACGCTGCAGGTATGGGACCCAGTCTGGTAAGAATCAATCAATAAATAGTTATTCAGAATACAGAATTTGGTTATGTAATAATGTGTCTCCGAAAGATGATAATGTTCGTCTTTAGGTACTATGGGAGAATCCAGATTTGAATCAAATCCATTTAACAAATGACCCAACGCACTGAAATCGATACAGTAATAGAGGCTCGTTGGATTATTCCAGTGGAGCCCGCGGGTATGGTACTCCACAATCATGCCATTGCTATTGATAAGGGTGTGATCCAGTCAATCTTGCCAAATGATAAAGCCAGTTTACAATTTGCTCCGAGGGAACACATGGTATTGAGCCAACACGCTCTCATTCCCGGACTGATCAATCTTCATACCCATGCAGCCATGTCATTGATGCGCGGGCTAGCTGACGACCTGCCTTTGATAGAATGGCTGAATAATCATATTTGGCCGACAGAAATCAAGCATGTGAATGCGGATTTTGTCTTAGATGGGACCAAGCTTGCCTGTGCCGAAATGCTAAAAGGGGGGACAACCTGCTTTAACGATATGTATTATTTTCCAGAAGCATCCGTTCAAGCAGCTTTAACAGTAGGGATGCGCGGGTCAATTGGCATGAGCGTAATTAATTTTCCTACTGCTTACGCAAGTGATGCAGATGATTACCTGGCCAAAGGCTTAGCGATGAGAGATGAGTACCGTCACCACCCGCTATTGTCTTTTTGTTTCGCTCCACACGCACCTTACACCGTATCCGATAAGACGCTTACCAATATTCTGACTTACGCCGAGCAGCTTGACTTGCCCATACATATTCATTTGCATGAAACTGATGTTGAAGTCACGAATAGTCTGGAAACTTTTGGGCTGCGTCCCATTGCGCGCCTACACCAACTTGGCCTGCTTTCGCCTAGTCTTATTGCTGTACATATGATCCATTTGACTAGAGAAGAAATTGAGCTAACAGGAAATCAGGGTTGTAGTATCGCACACTGTCCTTCTGCCAATCTGAAGCTTGCGAGCGGATTTGCACCGATTTCTGCTTTGTTGAATCAAGGTATCAACATAGGCTTAGGATCAGATGGGGCTGCCAGCAACAACCGCCTGGATATGTTTGAGGAAATGCGACTTGCGGCTTTGCTTGCAAAAGCGCAAAGTGGTAGGGCAGAGGAGCTGCCAGCACATCAGGCGCTACAAATGGCAACGCTAAATGGTGCTAAAGCATTAGGCTTAGGTGAACGTATAGGGTCTCTGGTGAAGGGCAAAATGGCAGACATTACTGCGGTGGATTTTTCTAGCCTTGAACTTTCGCCCTGCTATGATCCAATTTCACACCTTGTATATTCTGCTGGGCGTCAACACGTGAGCCATGTCTGGGTAGATGGTAAAATACTGCTGAATGAAGGGAAATTTACGACCCTGGATGAGCGGGAATTATTACATCGAGCAGCATTTTGGAGAGATAGAATTAGAATTAAGAAAAATGGATAATAATCTAGAAAATAAAATAAATGTAGACCCATTTGAATTGGAAAAATTCAACCAGCTTGCACATCGCTGGTGGGATCCTAACAGTGAGTTTAAGCCCTTACATGAAATTAATCCGCTACGGCTCAATTATATTGAGCAACTAGCGGGGCTGGATGGAAAAGTGGTGCTCGATGTTGGATGTGGGGGGGGTATTCTGTCTGAAAGTATGGCAGAACGCGGCGCGAATGTGACGGGCATTGATCTGGGAGAGAAGCCTCTAAAGATTGCAAAATTGCACTTGTTAGAATCTGGCATCAAAGTGGACTATCGTCAGATTGCTGCAGAAGACCTTGCAAAAGAGCAGCCGGATCATTACGACATTGTTACCTGTATGGAAATGCTAGAACACGTACCCGATCCGGAAAGTATCGTGCGCTCTTGCGCATTACTTACTAAACCCGGTGGTTGGGCCTTCTTCTCAACATTGAACCGTAATCCAAAATCGTATCTGTTGGCTGTAATCGGTGCAGAATATGTATTAAACCTACTGCCACGCGGTACGCATGATTATGCAAAATTTATTAAGCCATCAGAGCTTGCGCACATGGCTCGTGGTGCCGGGCTTGATATGGAAGCAATGACAGGTATGACTTATAATCCTATCACCAAAATTTATTCACTAGTGCGAGATTCGAGCGTGAACTACATCATGGCGTACCGTGCATAATTTACGGATGGGTATAAAAATCGTGACGCCTGATCACACAAATTAATTTTCCTTATTCAAATTCTTATCCTGCAATTTTTTTCTCATGATTAAAGCTGTTCTTTTCGATTTAGACGGTACGCTTGCCGATACAGCACCTGATTTAGGTCATGCTCTTAATCGACAACGTATTGATCGGGGCTTATCAAGCCTGACAATCGATCTTGTTCGTACAGAAGCTTCAGCTGGAGCACGTGGATTGCTAGGCTTAGGATTTCAAATCAAGCCAGGCGATTCAGGGTATGAAGTCATGCGTGATGAATTTTTAAATTTTTACGAAGAACGTTTATGTCAGGATACTCGGTTATTTCCAGGCATAGCTGAATTGCTCGATCAGCTTGAAGCGCGTCATTTGCTTTGGGGTATCGTCACGAATAAACCGGGGCGATTTACGAATCCTCTTTTACAACAACTTGGTTTAAGTTCTCGTGCGGCCTGCGTAATTAGCGGTGGCGATACCGTTAATTATAAACCGCATCCAGAGCCTCTTTTAGCAGCAATGCATGTAATATCTGTTGCTCCTGGCGAGTGTATCTACTTAGGTGATGATATACGAGATGTAGAGGCGAGTCTGGCAGCAGGCATAGAGCCGATCATTGCAAAGTATGGTTACTTAGGTAATGATAGCGAGCCCCCAGAATCCTGGGGTGCTAAGTATCTTATTGAACACCCTAAGGATTTACTCAAATACCTCTAGATTCTGTTAGAATAAAAATGTTGA
>SPBV01000152.1 GCA_004525885.1 Nitrosomonadales bacterium | reverse complement strand
GTTTGGCTGCCGCACATATTATTGCGCGTCCGCATACTGAAGTTGAACAGATACTACCGGTTAAACCATCGGATGTAGGACTACCGGAACGGATGTAATTGGTGGACGTGATAGTGATATAACCTAAACTCAAAGCTAATATGGTCGGATACTGCTAATGCTAAATACTACTGAAAACTTTGTATTTCTGTAGTTAGTTATTAAACTATAAGTTCAATAACAGCTATAAGGCCCATACAAGCTGCTAAAATCGATAACTAATATGTATTTGTAGTCGAGAAAGTATAATCGGTTTAGTTTTACAGCATTATTCCAGTTGTCTGGTTCCATTCAAGTTTCGTGTCATATTATATTTACTGTATTTTTAATGTATCAGGAGACAGTCATGGATAAAGACACAGAACAGCTCTGGGTTTGCAAAGACCACCCGCCTAGTCTATTCAGACGACTCCAATTTAATAGTTATAAAAATCTTCGTATCTTTCTCGATCGTCTGGCTGATTTATCTAAGGAAACAGAATATTATCCGGATATTAGTTTTGGGTCAGACTATGCAAATATTACCGTATACGCTAGTAATGACAAAGTACTAAGTGAAGAGGATAAAGCATTTGCGCAACGTGTAGATGAGCTAATTGACCCCATTTAAGCTACATACATATGGATATAGGAGTAATCGCAGTTGCAAACCAAAAAGGAGGGGTCGGTAAGACGACCATAGCTATGAACATGGCTGCTGGTCTGTCGCGACGGGGGAGTTGTATTGTAGTTGATGCAGATCCACAAAGGTCAGCATCAATGTGGGTAGAGCTTTCTGATTCACTGAGGGAATTTCCGGCTAAAGTGGTACCGGCAGAAGGAAAACTAAA
The DNA here is from genome assembly GCA_004525885.1 of Nitrosomonadales bacterium. Classification (GTDB taxonomy): domain Bacteria; phylum Pseudomonadota; class Gammaproteobacteria; order Burkholderiales; family Nitrosomonadaceae; genus BJGV01. Next base: position 3,743 of record SPBV01000152.1, on the reverse strand, counting down.
AAAACAGATAATACAATTACAGACTGAATTTGATTATATAGTAATTGATTGCCCGCCCGAGATTAAATCAGATTCTACTATGAGTGCGATGGAGATTTCTCAAGTACTGCTGATACCATTATTGCCATCACCAATGGACTTATGGGCGAGCACCCGGATTGAGGAATTAATAAAGAGGGTACAGCGAGTAAATCCAACTATATCCGCGTTTGTTGTACTCAATCAAATTGAACCTAGAAGTGCAATGTCCCGAGGGATGGATGAAGCATTACAGGAAATTAATATTCCTGTATTGCGTCATCGACTGAGCCGTCGTGCAAGTTACCGGACGGCAGCTTTAGAAGGGTGTAGTGTTTATGATCTTGGTTTTCGTGGACGGGTCGCATCTAAAGAGATTGATAATATTATTAATGAGGTGCTAGTCCAATGAGTAAAAAGATGTTTGCTGCAAAATTAGCTGCCAGTACACGTAAAGCTAAGAAGATAACTGCAAAACCAGCTACCAGTACACGTACAGTTGAGAAGATAACTACAAAACCAACTGCCAGTACACGTACAGTTGAGAAGATAATTCCAAAAGTTATACCAAAATCCACATCATTAACTGAATTGGCATATCAGAAAGATTTACTGAACCATGTTGATTTGGAACTTTTCTGGAAAAAAAATTACTTGGTACGTATCTGGCCTGACTGAAATTTGAGTGGAAAATATTGCTTTTTAACCCAATGGTCAGGGAATGTCATTGATGTGTAGCAAAATCAATAACTATGCAAGATCCAATAGTAGAACAACAAAATTTGCCATTAATAAATGTGGCCGTCGCTGTTATACAACGGGAAGACGGACACGTGCTTATGGCAGAGCGTCCCTATGGAAAGGAATCTGCAGGTTTCTGGGAGTTTCCGGGGGGTAAGTTTGAGTTGGAGAGAGTGCCGAGCAAGCTATCACTCGGGAACTATATGAAGAACTGGGCATTAAATTAAATGTAGTCTACCAATGGATATGCTACAAGCATATTTATCCGGACAAAATTGTTAAATTACATGTCTACCGTGTTTTCGAGTGGGAAGGGACACCATTTGGTCGGGAGGGTCAGCACATATCCTGGGAAAATCCTGGTTCAGTTACAGTTAAGCCATTATTACCAGCGAATGAAAAAATTCTTAAAGCAATTGTATTGCCCTTGATATATGCCATTATTAATGCTGGCCCTGGTATTAAGGTGAAACTTATAGCACGCCTTACATATTTGTTGGAACAAGGTGTACGTTTGATGCAAGTACGTATACGGCACATGAACCCCGACCAACATATACAGATTATGCGTCCAATCGTCAATTTGGCGCATAACTATGGTGCAAAAGTCTTAGTTAATGGGAACGAGTCGATTGCTCTTAAATCCGGTGCTGATGGCATCCATCTGTCGGCCAATCAACTAATGAACACGCATACCCGACCTTGTACACAATTATTGTCAGTCTCGTGCCACAATGCAAGTGAGCTCGCTTATGCTGCTACCTTACGTGCAAATTTTGTATCATTATCACCAGTACGTTCCACGCCAACACATCCAAATATTTCTGGCATGGGCTGGAAAAAATTTGCTGACCTAACAAATGACCTGTCTATACCAGTGTATGCACTTGGAGGGCTTGACTCCAATTACCTTGCAACTGCTATGCACCACCATGCTTACGGAATAGCTTTATCAAGTAATATTTAACAATATAACCGGGCTAGGTTTTGTATGCGACAAGGTTAACCATAGTTTCTTCACGATTTTCCTGGTTCTCAGGTAGGTGAAAAAATTCAAGAATTCCAAGGTCTTCTCGGCTCCACCAAAGGAAGGGACGGGAAATATTTTGTTCTTCCAGATCAAAACCTGTCGCTCGAATTAATTCGATATATTCAAGATCACTTTTTTGAACATCCATTGGATGTCGGAATAAGAATCGTATCAGAAATGAGTAGATATAACGACGACACGATTCAGCAAAAAGAAGCACACCGCCTGGCTTTAATACACGAAAGAATTCTTGTATCGCCTGTTCTTGCTCAACTAGGTGATGAAACGTCTGATGACAAAACAACATATCAACGGAGTTATCCTTAAGGTCAATATTTGAGGCATTATTGTTTTGAATCTGAATTTCACAATTACACAATGCGATGTTGCGCTGCGTACGGGATTGAGTCATAGGATCGACATCTAACCCGATTATTTTTTTTGGGTTAAATCTCTTTTCAAGTATTGGAAAAGAGAGTCCATGGCCGCAGCCAACATCTAAAATAACCGGATAGCTTGGATTGCGGTTATGAGTCATGGATTCAAGGTCATCTAGTGCTTTTGTCAGCACGTATTTGACCCATGTTTCGGTGCCGGTAAACCAAATACCGAAAGCGGACTCTTTTACCCAAGCTCCATTTTTTATCTCAGTTTTGCTAGTCATTGTGTTTCAGGTAACAAATTGAACTGTTGCTCAGAAGAATAACAGAAGGTTCAGAATAAAAGTCTGAATATGCTATTATGATAATCTTTTGGTTCGAATAAATTCCTACCAAAAACGCTCTAAATTATTTTTATTTAGAAAAACCTATCTTGAGATTAGTCTACTTTTGCAAAGATCAGTGAAGTATTAATACCACCAAAAGCAAAGTTATTACTCATTACAAACCTGGCTTCTATTTCACGTCCTTCGCCAGTTAGGTAATCAAGCTTTGCACACTGAGGGTCTAAATTATTTAGGTTTGTAGTGCCGTGGAACCAACCTTGATTCATCATCTGTATTGCAACCATCGCTTCAAGCGCACCACAGGCGCCCATCGTATGCCCAGTAAAACTTTTAAATGCACTGATTGGAATGTTGTCTCCCAGTAATCGATTGGTTGCCTGACTCTCGGCAATATCGCCGAGTTTTGTAGCGGTCCCATGGGCGCTTACATAGCCTATATCCTGTGCATTTAATCCAGACTGCTTCAACGCCGAGAACATGGCCTGATACATCGTCTCTGCTTGAGGTTGGGTAACATGAACGCCATCAGAGTTGGTGAAAAACCCAATAATTTCAGCATGGATCGTTGCGCCTCTCTGAATGGCGCTTTGTCTCTCCTCCAATATCAAGGTTGCTGCGCCTTCGCCGACAACTAATCCGTCTCGATCTTTATCAAATGGTCGCGGAGTAGATTCTGGCGCATCGTTGCGGGTGCTGGTCGCATAAAGTGCTTCAAATACGGCAGCTTCAGTAGGGCAAAGTTCCTCCCCCCCACCCGCGACCATTAGGTCCTGATAACCATGTTTGATTGCTTCATATGCATAGCCAATTCACTGGCTACCTGATGTGCAAGCACTGGAAGTGGGAATCACACGCCCCTTGAGGCCAAAAAATACCCCAATATTTACCGCCGTGGTATGGCTCATCATTTTCAGGTAAGAGTTAGCATTGATACCTTTTCTGCTAGGGGTGGGATAATCGAGAATCATACTGGTGATGTCGACGAGCGCATCAGTGCTTCCAATTGATGAGCCGTAACTAACACCCATTCTACCGTCAGAAATATCGGGATCACCCAGTAGCCCAGCATCTGCTAACGCTTTTTCGGTAGCAACTGTTGCCATCAGGGCGACCCTACCCATACTACGAACCTGTTTTCGGGAATAGTGCTCTGGTTTTTTAAAATCCATAACAGGAGCACCGAGCCGTGTTTCCAACTCCTTATAAGGTTCCCAGTTTCTCATATAT
>SPBV01000279.1 GCA_004525885.1 Nitrosomonadales bacterium | reverse complement strand
TCAGTGGAAAAATTATTAACTCGAGATAATCTGGAAAAACTTTATCAGTGCAGTTTGGTTGAATTTGGCGTAAAGTTCTCGCGCCTTCCCGTCTCAAACACCTTGCTAGGTGTATAATCTACAACTTGGTGTTCTCAATATTTTGTAATGCTCCATAAACTTTTCAACCGTATTTTTAGCCAAGGTTCTCCTATTCCTTCTTCAGATTCTACAACTACTGAGCTGCGTATCATTCCGCGTAAGCAGCATGGCCTCACCCGCAATAACATTAGTCCCTGTGCAATTAAAATTATATTAGATTTACAGAAAGCAGGATATTTAGCTTTCGTGGTTGGAGGTGCAGTGCGTGACTTGCTACTGGGATTAGAGCCGAAAGACTTCGATGTTGTCACTAATGCTACACCTGAGGAAATTCGTGCTCTTTTTCGTCGTTCGCGCATTATTGGGCGTCGCTTCCGTTTAGTGCATGTAATGTGCGGATCGGATACTGTTGAAGTATCGACATTTCGTGGTAGCTCATCTGCAGATAAGAATGATGAAGTCACGATGCATAAGCATGCTGACGAACATGGGCGAATCTTGCGAGATAACGTGTTTGGCAGTCAAGAAGAAGATGCAAAGCGGCGTGATTTTACTGCCAATGCATTATTCTATAATCCAGATAGTGAGGAAATTTGGGACTATCTATACGGATACAACGATATTCAGTCGAAGCAATTGCGTATTATTGGCACACCATTACTGCGTTACCGTGAAGACCCTGTCCGCATATTGCGAGCAGTACGGTTTGCAGCTAAGCTTGATATGCAGATAGACGCTACCACCGCTAAGCCCATTGGTGATCTTGCACCACTCTTACAGAATGTGCCTCCATCAAGACTGTTTGATGAAATGTTAAAGTTGCTATTATGTGGTCATGCTGAAACCTGCGTAGCAGATTTACGAGCACGCGGATTGTATCATGGTTTGTTACCAGTTCTAGATATGGTGCATACACATATACTGGGTGAGCGCTTCATCACACTTGTACTTAAGAATACTGATGAGCGTGTGCAGCAGGAAAAATCGGTATCTCCTGGTTTTTTATTTGCTGCGCTGTTGTGGCACGAGGTGCTGGCGGCATGGAATAAACGTAAGGCAGCAGGAGAAAAATCTACTCCCGCTCTACATATGGCAATGAAAAATATTATGGCGGCGCAAGAGAAGAAACTTGCAATTCCACGCAGATATGATGCCATCATGCAAGAGATCTGGGCAATGCAACCACGTTTTCTGGGGAGAGCAGGGCGCAGGCCATTTCATTTACTAGAACACCCGCGTTTTCGATCAGCCTATGATTTCATGTTGTTGCGTTGTGAGAGTGGAGAGATAGATATGGAACTAGGTAATTGGTGGGGAACGTTTCAACATGCTAAAGTCAGTGAGCGAGAAAATATGTTGTTCAAGAACGAAGTGTCAAAGAAGCGAAGAAGAAGGCGTGGGCGTAGTGAAATTATAATAGGGGATATAGTAAATACAAATTCAGTTTCAAGTACGGCGGAATAATTTAATGTTGGGCTCTATATTGAATCCTATCTTTCAAGTATTCATTGCGTTAGGTAGTAATTTGGGAGACCCAGTATCTCAGGTGCGGAGAGCGCTCGATGAAATTGCAACGCTTCCTGAAAGTAGCTTATTAGCTTGTTCTTCGCTCTATCGTAGCACACCAGTTGGGAGGCGAGATCAACCTGATTTTATCAACGCAGTGGTACAGATCGAAACAGTTCTTTCTCCACATGTTTTGCTTAAAGCGCTGCTTGAAATCGAGCAAATCCATGGACGTGTACGGAGGCTACCTAATGATCCGCGTACACTTGATCTAGATATATTGATGTATGATGAATTAGAATGTAATGAGCACGGCCTAATTCTCCCACACCCGAGAATGTATCAACGTGCTTTCGTATTAGAGCCTCTTATGGAAATTGCGAAAGATTGTTTCATTCCTGGCCATGGTACTGTTGCAGAATTACTTGCCGCCTGTTCTGAACAGCAGCTTGAACGAGAGCAGAATTAGTGAAGCTAAATAAATATCGTTATATTGTAGTTGAAGGACCAATAGGTGTAGGAAAGACCAGCCTGGCTCGGCGTATAGCCGATCATCTAAGTAGCTCTCTGTTATTGGAAGAACCAGGAGAAAACCCATTTCTCGATAAATTTTATGGCGATATCTCTCGTTATGCCCTACCAACTCAATTATTCTTCCTTTTCCAGCGCAATAACCAGGTGCAAAGCTTAGCGCAAATGGATATGTTTACCCAAGTAATCGTAAGTGATTTTCTGCTTGAAAAGGATCAATTATTTGCCAAACTTACATTAAGTGATGCTGAGCACAATCTCTATCAGAGCATCTATAGTCACTTACAACCTAAGGCGCCCTTACCCGACTTGATAATTTACTTACAAGCTTCACCTAGTACGCTTATTAATAGGGTGAAGCAGCGCGGCAGTACTTTTGAGAGAAATATTTCTGAAGATTACTTGTGGCGATTATCTGATGGCTACACACGTTTTTTTTATGAATATGAGGGCGCTCCAGTTATGATTGTAAACAGCGAGAATTTAAATTTTGTCGATAATCAACCGGATTTTGATTTG
>SPBV01000265.1 GCA_004525885.1 Nitrosomonadales bacterium | reverse complement strand
TTACACGGATTCACACAGAATAACAGTACTGCAAAAGCTTTGAAACAAATACCACTTACCTTTCTACTCCGATTGTGCCCAGAAGTCAAGAGAATTCGAAAATATGAGCCGACTCATGTCACATCAGGAACACTTTAGAGCACTCGTTAAAAACGACAGGTTAAATATGGCTCAGCTTACCCTGTGATTGAGTCTGGTTGTTTTATTCATTATTGTTCTTTGCTCTTCTCGTTTCACATAAAGGCCACAAAAAAACACCCAATACAGGAGAGATAAGGAATGAGATAAACGTCCAGACATTAGCGTCACAACCCTTACTGGAGGGTGCGGCACTAACTAATATACACAGAATAGTATTATATATAATAAGAATCCTGCCGAAATTCATGTGGCAAGTATAATCCAAATAATTTCAGCACAAATTTCTCGAAGGGTAACCTATATACTGCTGCTATAAGTCTTCCCCTCGGCCCCTTCTGGTATGAAAAGTTTTACAGTTTTAGGATCCGAGGCTTCTAAATGAATGCCCACTTATTGCACTAAGGAGATACTCAGTAAGTAATAAAATCGATACATTGTTTCTGTTTAGTTTCCAATACGGTTCTTAACTGAGCCGAAAATGAGTATTGTGTTTGGTTCTTTAGAATTGAAATATTTTTCCTAATCGAAAAATAAGCACTTTACTTATTTACTTCTTGTGCCCAAGGGGCCAATATCAAAAAATAACAGTTACTAATAATGTAGCGTAATTAAAAATGTTCTTGTGCTATTAATCTTTTTTATTCTCGCCAAATAATAGGAGGCTAAGATGGCAAGTAAATTCAATATATCAAATGAGTTTGATCCTGATTTTATTTGCCATGCAAATGGAGATATTGATAATAAAATAGGGTATTCAAAAGATAGCTCAATTATACAAAAAAAGAAGAACTGGGGTAAATCTAGAGAACCTTATCTATCCAAAGAATGGCATCTTTCGAATCAGAAGGGTTATGTTTCAGATGAATTTAGAAATATAAGTTTTTTAGCTGAATAAGGGTTGAAACAAAGCCTCTTAATTAGAGGCCGGATTCTGGTGGCTACTAATCCCTACTTTTGTCACAAAACAGTCATTCAAAACTTTGGTATTGGAAGCCATCAAATGAATGCCAAGCTATTGGAATAGAACGGATGTTCGTAACATTCTTTACAGAGAATTTTCGCTAAAACCAAAGAAAGGAATTGAACTATAAAGTATGGATAAATACTCCTGATAACATCAGATAGATTTCTTTTCAAAACTTTTTTGTACCAGTTGTTTGCGTGTAACAAGCCCCATATTAATTAACCACTCAATCTCATCTACCAATGCATTTTTTATCGGTTTTTGTAGAAAACCCAATTCATGCACTGCTTTGTCGCTGTTAAAAAACATAGGGCGTCGTGTTAGCCTGACACCATTTATTGGCACTACTGGTGGTTGATGTGTTATGTGATCGGACATAAACTCACAAAAAGCACCTGCACTCAAAGCAATCCAATAGGGGATACGGAACTTAGGCATAGAAAGACCCGTGATCTCCTCAATTTGCAATAGTAAATCAGATAAATATAAATTTTTATGTCCAAGAATGTAGCGTTCACCAGAATGACCACGCTCTGCAGCAAGGATATGGCCCTGTGCCACATCACGTACATCTACTAAATTAAACCCACAATTAAGATAAGCAGGAGTCTCACCATTAATAAAGTCGAGGATCATACGGGTGGGGGGGGTGAGTCGATTATCCCCAGGCCCAATAGGTAGTGTAGGGGCAACTATTACAACTGGTAGGCCATTCATGGCAGCTTTAAAAGCTTCTTGCTCTGCTAGAAATTTAGAACGGCAATAGGGACCAGGCATCTCTTTTACTAAGCGATGTACCTCTGCATCCACCGATACGTTTCTATTAGTACTACCGGTAAGAATTGATTCGGTAGAGGTATACACTATTTTCTCCAGGTTATATTTTGCTGCTTCCTGAAGAACTGTACGGGTTCCTTCAAAGTTTACACGCTGGAATTCACGTTTATCAGCAGCCCATAAATTGGGATTTGCCGCCAGATGATATAGCCGTTGCACGCCTTTTAATGCATTATTAACTATATGTGCATCACATATTGAGCCACGCACCACCTCTACCTCTGATGGAAGGCGAACATCTGGCAGCTCTAATACTTTTACATTTTCTCCTTTTTGTAACAACTGGTTAACTAAGTGCGACCCGATAAATCCGCCTCCACCAGTAATAAGAGAGCAAATTTTACTCATGATTATATTTCCTGAGTTGAAGTTCGTAACAATATCGGAGACATAATATGGGTGCGTATAAGAATAAAAGTATGATCTACGTAGGATTTTTTATCCTCAAAGTTTTTAATTAGCTGATTCTTGTGGCTGATGGTTTCGCGTCAATCTTGCTTTTTGTCGAAAGCACTAGCTTCATCCTTGTAGAGCTTCCTGCTGATTTATCCTTCAAATAGCCTCTATACTCTTCAATTAATTACTTACGCTGATCAATTTCTATAGCCAAGCCTCTTGCCTTATTTTGTGGCCTAAGAATTGTAAACTCATCCTCCTTGAGTGTATGGTTCATTGATTCAACATGTTTTGCTTCTTGAGCAATGATATACATCAATAATTCTGTAGCATCTTTCATGATGGCTTCTAGTTTATCTTACTTGTTTACTTAATATTTTGGAGAAACAGATAGGTGGAAACACATATAGCCAAGGTTTCATGGATCCAGTTTGCCATATCCTATCTAAAT
>SPBV01000306.1 GCA_004525885.1 Nitrosomonadales bacterium | reverse complement strand
GCAGCAAATAAAGACTCACCTTTAGAAAGTCCCTATCAGGCTTTGATTCTGGCCTCTATAATTGAAAAAGAAACTGGTAAAGATGCTGATCGAGACACAATTGCGGGCGTTTTCGTTAATCGGCTACGGGCAGGTATGCTGCTACAAACGGACCCAACCGTTATTTATGGTCTAGGTGAAAAATTCGACGGAAATCTGCGCAAGAAAGATCTATTGAAAGATCAAGAATATAATACATACACTCGCCCTGGACTCCCACCTACGCCCATTGCTATGCCAGGGCTAGCTTCGATCAGAGCAGCATTAAATCCCGCTAAAACTGATGCCTTATACTTCGTCGCAAAGGGAAATGGAGAGTCACATTTCTCCAATAACTTGGCAGATCATAACCGCGCAGTAGCAAAATATCAGAAAAGATGAATAAAATGTTTGGTTACCTTTCAACAGAATAATTTACTTGCTCTACTGTAGGAGAAAAGGAACTGTTTTACCCCTTTTTTTACATATAGAAAATGGGTTATTCACTGATAAAATAACAAGCTCTAGAATAGAACTATCTAATTAAATATCTATAACTACTGGATGCAGGTTAAGCTTTTTAAAAAAACATCCGTTAGCTAATAATATGAGAATAAGATTTTTAGTTGTTATTCCAGTGCTGATGCTCATTGGGACTTCTATGGCTACCGTCACCTCTGCTGAAGTTTACAGGCATGTGGATAAAAACGGGAAAGTCACCTACACTAATACCCACTTGAATGGCGCAAAAAAGATCAATCTTAATGGAACATTATCCAAAGTTAAAATGGCAACACCTAAGAATTTTCCTAGGGTAAACCGCGAGACACAAGAGAAAAGAAATCTCAAACGCCTGAATATTCTCAAAGATGAGTTAGCCACAGAAGAGAAACTCTTGTCTAATGCAAAACAAACATTAAAGAAAGATGATGTATCATTGCATAATAGGAATATTCTTGCGCTGAAGAAAGAGCTTACAAGCCTATAATTTGGCTCAATCATTCTCAACAGACTTGAACGTGGTGATTCTATGAAAATTAATGGTATCGTACTTTTAGCTCTGTTTAGTTTTTCCTATACCGCACAATCAGAGGTATATAAACATGTGGATAAGAGTGGTAATGTTACATATTCGAATGCCCCCTTGAAAGACGCCCAGAAACTCAATTTACCACCGCTTACGGTGATGCCAAGAACCAACTTAGAGTTGGAAACTAGAACCTCTACACCTTCAGTAGATAGAAATAAAGGGCGCCGTGGGATTGTTGAAAAAATGATTTCTGATGAAACAAAAATTCTTGAAGATAAGAAAAAAGAATACAATGATGGTGAACCAGAGCGTATTGGCAATGAGAGAAATTACCAGAGATACCTTGACCGAGTCCAACGGCTCAAAAATGAAATAGCGTTACATGAGGAAAATATCAGGACTCTAAAAATTGAATTACAAGACCTAGGCAGCCCTAATTAGATAGGGTATCTAAGTCACAAACAAATGAGATGGATTCTATAGTTACGCTTTCAGCTCTACCATTACTGGAGAATGATCTGAAGGTCTTTCGTTCTTGCGTGGCCCTTTGTCTATAGTGCAAGCGGTACAAGTGCTAGCAAATTCCTTACTCAACAGAATGTGATCTATTCGCAAACCCATATTTCTCCGAAAAGCCATCATTCTGTAATCCCACCAAGTGTAAGATTTATCAGGCTGATTAAATAGACGAAAACTATCAACGAACCCCAGTTTGAGTAACCCCATGAATGCCTCTCGTTCCGGATAACTAAATAGCACCTTTCCTCCCCATAAAATGGGATCATGTACATCACGTTCTTCCGGTGCAATATTAAAATCACCTAGCAATGCTAGTTTTGGATATTTAATTAATTCGTCTCGCAACCATTTATTGAGATCAAACAACCAATCTAATTTGTATCGATATTTATCTGATCCAACACTCTCACCATTTGGAACATAAATACAAATTACCCGCACATCTCCGTAAGTTGCAGCCAAAACACGTTTTTGAGGATCTACTAAACCAGGTATTGCAGTGGCTGTCTCACTCCCCATTTTTTTACCGAGTAACGCAACTCCGTTATATGATTTTTGACCAGCGTAAATAGACTGGTATCCTGCACCCATAATCTCAGTTATAGGGAAATTTTCATCTTGCAGCTTGGTTTCTTGCAGGCATAGTACATCAGGTTGATTAACTGCTAACCAATCAAGAACCTGCGGTAAACGAACTTTTAGAGAGTTAACATTCCAGGTAGCGATTCTCATAAAAAATATTTTACCTCAATATTAACTATGTTAATAATAAGTAATTTTT
>SPBV01000244.1 GCA_004525885.1 Nitrosomonadales bacterium | reverse complement strand
GACGAAGTAAACTTTCTGGGATTCCTATCACAGTTGTACGTTAGCTTTCGTTGCTTAACAAGCAAATAACCAATTCTTTTTGCTTGTTAAGCTTGATAGTAAAGATTTGCTTGGTTACTTTTGGTTGTTGTGATTTTCTCAAATTTACCACAACAAATAAATCCAAATTTTATCTGCACGACAAGATCAGGATTTCTGTACGAGATTATGATTCACTCTATCGTGGTTAAATTATGTACGAAGCAAACCTGATCAATTCTTGCTAGGCACATTGATTGGCTGCAATAGCTCTGTGTATTCTACCCTTGCTGGTAATGTTAATTATCTCGATCTTGAGGTTTCACAGTCTGTGTAAGAACATGGCATGCGCCATCTACTACCATTTCCTGCTTGTCATCTTTACTTTATACTTAGATATAATACGAATTCAGAACTATGCAGTCGATTCGAAGTACAATTATTGAAAAGATCACAGTCATGAGAAATTGGCCAGAAATTAAATCAATATTTCATCTTCTGATAATTACAACAATGCTGTTGTACATACCGGCAGTTTGGGCTCAGGAAATGGACACAACCAGTCCGGCAAGGACTGTACATAGTCTGCATGATGTCCTGCTCAAGGGAATGCAAGGGGGAGACAAACTTGGATTCCAAGGTCGCTTTAAATTGTTAGCTCCTGTAATTGATCGCTCCCATGATTTGAATTTTATTGCGCAAACTACCCTAGGAAAACTTTGGACTAAACTAGACCGCGAGCAACAACATATATTTATCGATCACTTTCGTAAGCTTAGCATTAGCACCTACGCAGGGTGGTTCAAAAAATATGAGGGCGAACGTTTCGAGTTTATAGAGCAAAAAACTATGCCTCGAAATTATGTACTAGTGCGCAGTCAATTGATCCAGTCAAATGGCGACACTGTAAGCTTTGACTACATCCTACGTCAGGGTAAGGAAGGTTGGCAGATCATAAATATTTTGGCTGATGGTGTCAGTGACCTTGCACTGAAACGTGTCGAATACCGTTCCATTCTTGAGCAAAAAGACTTTACAGTATTCATCGATATGCTCGAGAAAAAGATTGCCTTGGCTGAGAAAAATTAAGAGCCAATCGTTTCAACTTACTCCTGGGATAACCCACAATAGTGGAAGCTTCGAAAGGACATATCTATAGCGCTTTTGCGCGTTGGGCTACTGCCTCTTATCTCTACGCTCCATGGATTCTTCTAGCAGCGTTGATAACTGCCGTGATATGCACCACATATATTTCACGTAACCTTGGTATGAATACTGATACCACGGACATGCTCTCTGAACACCTGCCGTTTCGTATCAATATAAAGCACTACAATAAAACATTTCCCCAGGAAATGGACAGCTTGTTAGTGGTATTAGATGCCGCTACACCAGAACAAGCATATGCCACCGCTGGCCTTCTTTCTGCTCGGTTGAAAGATGACCCTAAGAATTTTCAAGATGTCTACGCGCCAAATGTGGACCCTTTTTTTGTACGCAATAGTCTTCTTTACGAAAGCATCCCTGAGTTAGAAAGAATTTCTGATCATATGGCAAATGCACAGCCGCTAATCTCCCATATTGCTCGAGACCCAACATTACATACTTTTGCTTCTGTACTCACGGGCGCAGTAGAAGAATTGCGTAAGGGACGTAGCATGGAACTTGGGCCCTTACTAGATAGCTTGAGTGCAACTCTAAATGCACGGCTTGCAGGTGTGCCGCGAATTCTTTCATGGCAGACTCTTTTTCGAGGAGAATCACAGAAAACCAGATATCAAGAATTTATTATAGTAAAACCAAAGCAGGACTTCACTCAACTATATCCAGCAGAAAGGTCCATTTCAGCACTACATGCTGCAGCGACAGAGATCGGCTTAACGAATGATAGTCCAGTACAAATGCGTGTTACCGGTGAAGTGGCTTTAGCTGATGAAGAACTCTAAAGTTCACTTCTTGGCATGGAGTATGCTAGCTTAATTACATCTGTGATGGTAGTGATTGTACTCTTCTTTGCAATGCGCACTGTTAGGTTAGTCCTTGCCGTTTTATTATGCCTAACGCTGGGTCTAATTCTTACCGCAGCCTTTGCCACCGCTGCTATTGGTCACTTGAACGTTATCTCAATCGCTTTTGCAGTGTTATACATAGGACTTGGCTCAGATTTTGCCATTCATTTTCTGCTACGACATCGCGAGGTTCTAGATAAAGGTATACAGGCAAAAGGAGCTGTGTACGAAGCGGGCGGTGTAGCTGGAGGCGCGCTAACGGCATGTGCTATCACGAATGCTATCGGTTTCTACGCTTTCATACCTACTGATTACAGTGGAGTGGCGGAGTTAGGAGTGATCTCGGGTACCGGGATGCTGATTAGTCTGTTGGTTACACTTACTATAGGCCCTGCCATACTGCGCTACATACCCAAACAACCTGAAACAAGATCTGACACTAAGATTTCTCTAAGTAAATTCCTTCAAGTATTATTTAAATGGCATAAATTAACGTATATAACTATTCTTGTAGGCGTACTTTCCGCTATTGTACTATTTCCTCAGTTAAGGTTTGATTATAACTTATTGAATATGCAAGACCCACAGGGGAAAGCCGTTAAGACTTTTAGGGAATTACTTGCTGAAGTTGATAATTCACCCTGGCATGCAGACATACTGTCTAACAATCGTCAAGAAACAGACCGGTTGGTGCGAAGTTTGAATGATCTTCCGGAAGTAAAGAACGTAGTAACAATCTTTGATTTTGTTCCGACAGAACAAGAGAAAAAACTCCCAATCATTGCAGAGATGGCGCTTACAGCGGGGCCGATTATGTTATCAACACCATCGGCCGTGAATAATGAAAAAGTATTAATGAAACAAAGAGAAGAATTAGATAAGCTCAGCATCACTCTAGATCAATTCATTGCTGAAAAGCCTAACCATCCTGTACTGATATCCGCTCGTACTCTGAAAAATTCGCTTGCAATACTATTTGCTCGTCTCAACGAAAAAAATACTACAGATAGCAGCGAGCTATTGCATTCGTTAGATAAAGATTTACTCTTGACTTTACCCATTTCTCTACAACGTATGCAAACTGCTATTGAAGTTTCTACCCCATTTAACAAGAAAGGCCTTCCAACTTCTT
>SPBV01000324.1 GCA_004525885.1 Nitrosomonadales bacterium | reverse complement strand
TTCTTTGACAAACAGGACAAAGGCCGATTCTATCCATTGAGATGAAGAGGATATCTACGCAGCATTCACTTTGTATCGTCTACCCCTGTGGATATAAAAGATATCAACACTCTCGACTGCTGTAAGTTGCAAGGTCTGAATGGAGAAGAAAAGGAATATCTTGTTGCCGGTGGAGAGGGTCTGGAACTGGTATCGTTCGATACTAGTGTTTGGAAAGCTGCGCAAGCATTGCAAAGATGCAACTACTTGCTCATAACATGTGGAGCAGGCTTTTCGGCAGACTCTGGGTTAGGCTCATGATTGACCTAGCGTTGGCATTTATTGGCTAGTAGAGAGACGTGTGCAGATGATGGCCGAGTTAAAATTCACTAAGCGGTACCGCACAGTATATAAACTAAACTAGGTTCTTAGGCCACACGGGAAGGAGCGTGCTACGATGATTTACAAAGAACAAGGACTTACGAATAGTAAAATGTCTATTTAGAGCTTTTGGAGTGATCGCCAAGTGATCAAGAGGGGACCTCAAATGTAAGCCTTGCTTATAAAACTCTGTGCCGATCCATTGCGTGATACTTGAGCAATGCTTCGAGATCGTCTTCGCCGCAGGTAGCAGACTTTTTCTTCCAACATGCGGTGATGTTCGTCATACTCGCTCACTAGATCTTCCAATGTCTTTATCTATGACGACTGACTCAGCATTTTCAGTCCTTGACTAAGGAATCTGGCTCTTCCTCGACAATTTGCACGGTCGAATCGGCAGCATAAAGTATCTTCGTCCTTTCAAACAAATGCCCGCTCAACTTCCACGTGAGAGACTTTGTCACGATAAGTCTTGACGACGGTATTGAGAGCAACAGCCTCTTGACGAGACTTTGCAAGATCCTCGTCTAGAACAGTTATCTGTTTATCGACTGACATTCTTCCCGCTTCAGATGTCTACAGTACTCGTAGATCTTATTTCTCTCACTAGACTCGGTGCAGAGACTCTTGATTTCTGAAAGTGCTTGTTTGTATAGCTTGGATGAGGCCTCGTCTTCTGCTATCGACGATGCCTGGAGGGCGGCACTTTCTACGTTCGTAATGTCGGATCTTGTTGGTGAATTGTTGTGTAAGGAGAATAGAGAACAATCTGGTAGCATCAGACGAACATGTGCAGCAGGCCATCAGGGAAAATCGTCCCGACCTTTTCTGGAACACACCACCAAGAAACTCAATGAATACACTACCACCAAGCATCTCATCCCCCAACAGTGGACAAGTTAGATTTCAGCAAAGGCTAGACAACCTAATCCAAGATAGCATGAGCAAACTCAACATTGGACCACCACCGGCGGGTCGCCTTATAAATTCAACACGACGCTTGCCACAACACCATGACACAACGACACAATGGCGAGGAATAAGCAGATATCGATCGCATATGTCTTTTTCGGTTTGGATGCTCGTACAGTCATTGTATTAATAACCTTCTGGGTGATATTGATAAGACTGCTAATGTTGTTATAAGAAAATGTGCTGTAAGTTTAAGTCACCCTATGATCAAGTGTAGGCACGCGCGACCAATGCTGTAAGCTCTTGTAATATGAGAAGTGGTTCACGATCGTCATGGGAGCATATTCCTACAAAACGAACTATGCGCAAGGAAGGATACACAGTTTGATAAAATTGTAAGTGTTCTGTGATTCGGGTTTCTACATGAAAGTCGATGATATGTATTCACCGATGCGATGCGATGTTGACTCTTAGCTTACCGAGCAGGTCTACATCTTTGATAACTCAGGTTCAAACAGTGGTTGACGTAATTGGATCCTTGGAGAAACATGTTGCACGCCAACATAGTGAGAATAGAGAGGCTACAGCATCGGCGTCGGTGAAAGAAGAACACAACGAAGAAGAATTGAATTTTGAGGAATTATCAGCAGGTGGTGACGATCTCGCGCAGCCTAACAATGATATCACTGGGGATGATGGGAATGTAAGCCCAGTACTGGCTTCGATCGCAGACGATGATAAAACGAACGTGAGCGAGTTGGCTGGAGATAGAACCCAACGAGCTTTTCACTCTGCCCCTCGAGCTGAGATTCATTACACAATGAGCGACACGACCGGAGAGAACGTCATTGACGATGGCCCGCAGTTTACTAGAATAATGATTA
>SPBV01000130.1 GCA_004525885.1 Nitrosomonadales bacterium | reverse complement strand
AGGACATGGCATCGGCTTGTCTATTCCAACTATCGTTGCCAAACAGGTAATGGAACAAATTATTCAAACTGGTAACGTAACCAGGGGCTATATCGG
This sequence comes from Nitrosomonadales bacterium, assembly GCA_004525885.1. Lineage (GTDB taxonomy): Bacteria > Pseudomonadota > Gammaproteobacteria > Burkholderiales > Nitrosomonadaceae > BJGV01. Next base: position 5,157 of record SPBV01000130.1, on the reverse strand, counting down.
CGTAGAAGTGCAGGATTTAACGCAGGAATTGGCAGAGTCGTTCAAACTTACCAACACTGACGGCGCTTTAATTGCACGTGCGATAAAAGACGGTCCTGCCGACCGTGCAGGAATAAAAACAGGAGATATACTGATAGCGGTGGAAGGCAAGGCTGTCACTAATTCAACTGTCATGATGAATTTGATAGCGGCACTACCACCAGGACAAACTGCCACGTTCACGTTGTTACGAAATCAAACAGAGAAATCTGTTGAAATCATGATAGTTAAACGCCCAAAACTGAGAGAGCAGGATGAATAGCAAAAATAAGGACAAATACTACATTGGAATAATCTTAAGAAGGCGATCAGAAATGACTGATTACTTTTCTCATCTTGTTTGTACTGCCGACACCAAATTCGACTGCCTTCCCTTTATATTACCTAGGATTTTCCCAATTTCTATTCCATTTTATCGTTACTCGCGGGTTGCTGATGACTGGAGATCAACGTAGATTTGCTCAAAAAGCCAGCTGCCAGTACTCCTAGCTCAAAGAGAAGATAAAGCGGTACCGCTAACATAAATTGTGAAACTATGTCGGGTGGAGTTATTACTGCGCTTATTACAAATGCGCCGACAAGAACATAGCTACGCATTTCTTTTAATTTTTCGACTGAGACTATACCAACTTTTACAAGGACCACCACAAATACAGGTGCTTCGAAAGAAATACCAAAGGCAACGAACATAGTTAATACAAAGTCCAGATATTTACTAATATCAGTCATTACCGCTACACCCTGTGGTGCAAAGTGAGTTATAAACTCGAACACCAGTGGCAGCGCACCAAAAAAAGAAAACGCCATACCACAAAAGAACAAGGCACTACTAACAAACACCAGGGGAAATACTAAACGCCTCTCGTTAGAATACAATCCCGGGGCAACAAATGCCCATATTTGATAAAGTGTATGCGGCAGTGTAATGAGAAAAGCTGCCATCATGGCAACCTTCATCGGTATAAAGAACGGCGTAGCAACTTCCGTGGCAATCATCTGCCCACCTTGAGGAAGGTTCTCTAGCAGAGGTTGTGCCAGCAGCGTATATAATTCCCGTGCGTAGAAAGCACAAGGAACAAAGCCAAGCAACAACACACCAAATACACGCATTAATCTAATGCGAAGTTCCGTCAAATGCGAAATGAATGTGTTTTTGATACTCATGCTGTGAAATGAAGCAGATCGATTGGGTAGATGTAATTAATTTTAAGTGAGCTAGTGGTAAAAATATTCATTTTGCTCTCTCTATACAACGCAGTGTTTCTATTTCCCATCCACACATCATCCCGATTCAATTGAACTTAATGATTAGAACAGTTACTTGGTAGAGTGGTTATTACTTGTCCGAGATGAAGAAGATTCCATCAAGGGCATTTCTTCTCCCGCGACTTCAGACTGTAATGTAGATGTTGAGGTAGTTTCTGTTTTAATGTCAGCTGCCGCTTTCAGTTCACCTACCTCCTCCCGTACCAGACTCTCAATTGAATGGGCCACCTCTTGCACCGAAGAATGTAATTCATTCAGCTCTTCTGCCTCCATCTCACGCTGAATATCATGTTTAACATCACCAACGTAGCGACGCACGCGCCCCAATAGATGCCCCAGAGTGCGTGCTACTTTGGGTAGCCGCTCCGGACCAACTACTATTAGCGCCACGACTGCAATCACCATAATTTCTGTGAAACTGATATCAAACATAGCTTATGAAATTAGCAAAAAAAGAAAATCAAACAATGGCTGTATTCCAAGTCAGTCATCGATTTTACCGGTTTATCCGCACACCGGATATCTATCACAATTTTGTTTGTGTTTTGTGCTTAATCTCGCCTTCGATGGTTTGACCGCCGACTTTTTGTGATGATGAAGAGGAGGGCTCTTTTTCATCGTCACCTTTCATACCTTCTTTGAAACCTTTTACCGCACCACCTACATCGCCACCGAGATTACGAAGCTTTTTGGTTCCGAACACCAAAACAACGATCACCAGGACAACCAACCAGTGCCAAATACTAAATGAACCCATCATATACTCCTTTAACTAGGGTTTGGAATCATAACTGGCAGTTTTTCAGAGCCGCCGCCAATAATGTGTGTATGAAGATGATAAACCTCCTGCCCACCTATACGCCCAGTATTGATAATAGTTCGAAAGCCATCTGTGCAACCCTGCTCTTTCGCTAATCTGGGAGCGAGCAGCATAATCTTTCCAAGCAAATCGCGGTGTTTCTCTTCAACTTCAACTAGTGATGCAATATGTAATTTAGGTATCAACATAAAATGCACTGGCGCTGCCGGGTGAATATCGTGAAATGCAAAAACGTCTGCATCCTCATAGACTTTTTTGCTAGGAATTTCACCTTTTATAATTTTACAAAAAATACAATTTTCCATATTTATCCCAACTTCCGCGATGCTTTCTCATCAATCCCTGAAACCCCCTCACGCCGCTCCAGTTCAACCAACACGTCTTCTGGTCCAAGACCATGGTGAGCTAGCAGTATCAAACAGTGAAACCACAGATCTGCTGTCTCCCGCGTAATATGCGACTTATCACCGTCTTTTGAGGCTAACAAAACTTCAGCGGCCTCTTCTGCTATTTTCTTAAGTATTTCATCATGTCCGGCACATAATAGCTTCGCCACATAAGAACTGTCTGCATCAAAATGCTTGCGTGTTTCGATGGTTTCTGCCAGACGGTGAATAATGGTCAAGTCTTTCATTTTCTGTAAATTTCTTTGGGGTCTTTAATCGTTTGAGCAACTACCACCCACTGTTTACTCTCCAACCTATTAAAGAAACAACTATGCCTGCCAGTATGGCAGGCAATGCCGCCGACTTGTTCCACCATCAGCAACAAAACATCTTTGTCGCAGTCCAGATAAATTTCCTTTATATTCTGAATATGGCCAGACTCTTCACCTTTGGACCAAAGTCTCTTCCGTGAACGCGACCAGTAAACCGCCTTACCAGTTTCTACAGTAAGCTTCAACGCATCACGATCCATCCAAGCAACCATCAGCACTGAGTTGCTAGAAACCTCCTGGGTTACGACTGGAACCAACCCTTCTTTGGACCAGTTTACTTTATTTAGCCAGTTTTCAGACATAGCTTTATGATCTAGTATCAGTTTATCCTGATTTTATTCTACCATTACAATCGAACTTCGATACTATGCTCCGCCATATACTCTTTGGCCTGACGCACGGTATATTCGCCATAGTGAAAAATACTTGCCGCCAGAACTGCATCGGCGTGTCCCTGAAGAATTCCTTTCACTAGATGATTCAGACTACCCACTCCACCGCTAGCGATTACTGGTATGTCTACCGCATCTGATACCGCACGAGTTAGTGGAAGATTAAAACCTTTTCGGGTTCCATCTCTGTCCATGCTGGTAAGCAATATTTCGCCTGCACCAAGTAACTGCATTTTTTTTGCCCATTCAACTGCATCTAAACCGGTAGCTTTGCGCCCACCATGGGTAAATACTTCCCATTTCATAGACTCTGTACCCGTACCGTGCGCCTGTTTAGCATCAATAGCTACCACAATACATTGGGCACCGTAACGATCTGCAACATCAGCCACCAGTTGAGGGTTTTCTACCGCTGAGGTGTTGATGCTCACCTTGTCAGCGCCGGCATTTAACAACCTACGCACATCATCAACGTGGCGAATACCTCCTCCAACGGTCAACGGAATGAATACTTGAGCTGCAACTTCCTCGATGATGTGCAAAATTAGACTGCGGTTATCTGAACTAGCTGTAATATCCAGAAAAATAAGCTCATCAGCCCCCTCTTCATTATATCGACGCGATATTTCAACAGGATCGCCTGCGTCTTGAAGCGCGATAAAATTTACACCCTTGACTACTCTTCCATTAGTCACATCAAGACAGGGGATAATACGCTTGGCGAGGCCCATAGGGCTAAAAACCTTATACCGAAAGGAAAAACAACCGCACGGGAACACAAAAAACTAAAAAATAAAATCCTTTTCTTAGTTTCGTAAGTGCTTTCACAATGAATCAAGAAATTTCATCAGAAAAATAATATATCTAACTCTCATGTCTTCATACTAAGCTCATCAGCTAATATCTGTGCATTTCTGTAATTCAACGTGTCCTCATAAATAGCACGTCCCGTGATGACACCCATGATGCCCTCAGATTCTATTCCACACAGTTTCCGGATATCTTCAAGATTTGTAACTCCTCCACTAGCAATAACCGGAATAGTAAGTTCTCTAGCAAGTTCCATCGTAGCTTTGATGTTAACACCACTCAACATGCCGTCTCGACTGATATCAGTGTAGATAATTGCTTCAACACCATAGCCCTCAAATTTTTTTGCCAAATCGATCGCATCGTGACCGGTAACTTTGGACCAACCATCCACCGCAATCTTGCCATCTTTAGCATCTAATCCCACCATAATCTGCCCAGGAAACGCATCACAAGCCTCATGCAAAAAGCCTGGTGTCTTCACGGCCGCTGTTCCAATAATGACATAAGAGATGCCATCCTCTAGGTAGCGTTCTATGGTTTCAAGATCGCGAATACCACCACCTAACTGAATAGGAATCTTCCCATCAATGGCCTCGACAATGGCACGAATTGCAGGCTCGTTTTTTGGCTTACCAACAAATGCGCCGTTAAGATCTACTAAATGTAGGCGCCGCGCACCCTGATTCAACCAATATTCGGCCATAGCGCCAGGATTCTGTGAGAATACTGTGGCACTTTTCATCTCGCCTTGTTCAAGCCTTACACAGTGTCCGTCCTTCAGGTCTATCGCGGGTATGATCAACATTTTGAGTTAGGGGTAATAATTGAAAGTTTAAATTAGGTTAGGATAATTAAGATGAATTGTCCTAACGCCTAAAAAGTGGTTCCCATTGTACAAAATTTTTCAGTAATGTCAGCCCTGCCATATCACTTTTTTCGGGATGAAACTGAACAGCAAAAATATTATCTTTTGCCACTGCACAAGTAAATGGAAAAGAATAAATACTGTGGGCCGCTACTGGCTCCGGATCAGCAGTTTCAACAAAATAACTATGCACAAAATAAAAACGCGCATCTTTTGCAATACCTTTCCACATTGGATGATCAGT
>SPBV01000100.1 GCA_004525885.1 Nitrosomonadales bacterium | reverse complement strand
TGTTAGTCAACGCATGATAGGAACAACGCAACATATCTTGGTAGAAGGGGTATCCAAAAAAAACCCTAACGAACTTTGTGGACGTACCGATAATAACCGGATAGTAAATTTTGCTGGCGATTTTGGTATAACCGGCCATTTCATAGATGTTGAAATAACCGCAGCTCTATCAAACTACTCATTGCGTGGTGAAATTATGCGGGGTGCAAATAGAACTTTATCTCCTGTAGAAAATGATTGTTGTTATAAAAATTAAGATTTTTTAACTGGCCTTTAAATCCCCTTGAGACCCAAGTTAGCAGAGATTTCCTTTCCTCCAGATGATAACCAGCGTCTTGTCAACTTATGCGGAGTTTTGGACGAGAATCTTAAACAAATTGAGTCTGCTCTTGATGTTTCTATTACACGGCGCAGCGAACATTTCAGCATACGAGGTAAAGTTACTCAAACCAGGCTTGCGGTATGGATAATAAAAAATTTTTACAATCAGGCGAAACGGAGTCTGAGTATCGAGCAAGTTCAATTAGGTTTAATCGAGGTGATGAACTCACATCATCCAGCAAGACAAACCGACTCTGTTTCTGTTGAGGAAGGATTGTCGGTATCGACTCTCATTACTCGCCGTAGCGATTTACATGGTCGGACACCACGTCAGGTTCAGTACTTAAAGCAGATTCAAGAGCACGATATAACTTTTTCTATTGGTCCAGCAGGCACTGGCAAGACCTATCTTGCAGTAGCTAGTGCTGTTGATTCGTTGGAACGAGATGAAGTAGAACGAGTTGTACTGGTACGTCCAGCGGTAGAGGCTGGTGAGCGGCTCGGTTTTCTTCCGGGTGACATGGCACAAAAAGTAGACCCCTATTTGAGGCCCCTTTATGATGCACTATACGATTTAATGGGGTTTGATAAAACTAGCAAGCAGTTTGAACGCAGTACAATTGAGGTTGCTCCACTCGCTTTTATGCGAGGACGTACATTGAATAAATCATTCATTATTCTTGATGAAGCACAAAATACCACACCAGAGCAGATTAAAATGTTTCTTACCCGTATCGGATTCGGTTCTAAGGTGGTTGTGACGGGTGACATTACACAGATTGATTTAGCTAAAAACCAGAAAAGTGGTTTGGTAGAAGCTAAAAAGGTGTTGGAGAAAGTGCGCGGTATTGCTTTTACCAATTTTGAAGCTGAGGATATAGTCCGACATCCTTTAGTACAAAGAATTGTTAGCGCCTACGAGAAGTATGAAAAGCAGGGATAAACCTACTGAGGTTGTAGCAGGATTAATCCATACAAATATAAGACTAAAACTAACAGTACAGTATGCAACTGATATCTCATCTGATTTAAAGGAAATTCCAACGCGATTACAATTTCGTAAATGGTTTAAAGCTGGACTGAAACAGGATGCGGAAATTACATTGCGTATTGTTGGTGAAGCAGAAGGCCGCAGATACAATAAAGATTTTTGCGGCAAAGATTATGCTACCAACGTATTGACTTTTGTTTATGGGGTAGCTTTGCCTTTATCTGGTGATATTGTGCTATGTGCTGCAGTAGTAGAGAGGGAGGCAAATCAGCAGCATAAAGATTTGTTGGCACATTATGCGCATCTTACGGTACATAGCGTTCTTCATCTACAGGGACACGAACACGAAAATCACAAAAATGCGGCAACAATGGAACAGTTGGAAACTAAAATTGTTAGGAGTTTAGGGTTTGATGATCCTTATCAAGAATTCTAGGATGATAGGGACATGCTTGCCAAGTATGACTTAGATAATTACAGAGAATCCTAACAAAATTTTAAATTTAACAATTTTTACAAATGGTTATCTATAGGTCCTTTTATTTATATACAGGTTGATATTTGATATGAACGATCCGTTATTTAAACCTAGCTGGCTTGAGCGCTTAAGTGCGTTACTTTTACGTGAGCCGGAAGATCGTGAGCAGCTGGTAGAGCTGTTGCATTCTGCATTTGAACGCAACTTGCTTGATTCTGACGCTCTAGGCATGATTGAAGGTGTGATGCAGGTATCTGAAATGCAAGCAAGCGATATCATGGTACCTCGCTCACAAATGGATGTAATCGACATCAGCGAGACACCAGATAAATTCGTTCCATTTATGATTGAAACAGCGCACTCACGTTTTCCAGTGACTGAAAACAGCAAAGACAAGGTGATCGGAATCTTATTGGCAAAGGACTTACTACGCTATTATGCAGGGGGGGAGGAGTTTAACGCTCGTGGAATATTACGTCCTGTAGTATTCATTCCCGAATCAAAACGACTTAATGTTCTACTAAAAGATTTTCGTAGTAATCGTAACCACATAGCAATTGTAGTTGATGAATACGGTGGTGTTGCCGGACTAGTGACCATTGAGGATGTATTGGAACAAATTGTTGGTGATATTGAAGATGAGTATGATTATGATGAGTCCGAAGACAACATTGTTCAAGAACTAAGTGGTCACCATCGAGTTAAGGCCGTTACCAAGATAGCAGACTTTAATGAGGTATTCGGTACATCACTTAGTAATGATGACTATGACACAGTCGGCGGTCTAGTATTGAACAAATTCGGTAGGTTACCTAAGCGTGATGAATCAGTTGTTATTGGATCCCTAAAATTCATAATATTGCGTGCTGATAGCCGTCGGTTGCATATGGTGTTGGTCGAGGAAAGCAAGTGCAAGGATTGAGTAGTAAAGGATCAAGGGTTGAAGTTCGAGTTTCAAAACAGGGCATCATTCCCTATTTAATTATTACCTTCATACTCGGCGCTCTTACGGTTTTAGGATTCGCACCATTCTATCTTTTCCCTATTCCAGTTATCACAATTGCACTTTTACTCCATTTCTGGCGTACGAGTACAACACCTCTACAAGCAGCTTTGCTTGGGTTTTGTTTTGGTATGGGCATGTTTGGCGCTGGTGTCACCTGGATATATGTAAGCTTGCATGAGTTCGGTGCGGTGCCAGCATCAATCGCTGTACTTTTCTTAATCATACTTTGTGCCTATCTTTCTTTATTCATAACATTAACAGGCTGGGTGCTGAGAAAGTTGCACATTGAGGCGCCATTAGTGTGGGCATTATTAGCAGCTAGCCTATGGGCGCTGTCCGAATGGCTACGTAGCGTAGTAATTTTTTTCGGATTCCCTTGGTTGACAGTTGGCTATTCGCAGGTTCCCTCTGGCCCCCTTGTAGGATACTCTGCGGTGGTAGGAGTTTATGGCGTTTCACTGATACTTGTTTTAAGTGCTGCGCTCATAAGTTTATTTTTCGAAAAGGAATTGCGCTCTTGGCGGAATGCTTTTTTTCTATCTATGCTCTGGATCACTGGTTTTGGTTTGCAGTTTATCAACTGGACTGAGCCGCAGGGTGAGCCGACATCTGTAAGTTTGTTACAAGGAAATATTTCTCAGGAAATGAAGTGGAGAGCAGAGCATGTTTCCATACGATGGATACATATGCCAAGCTAACACATACTAGCAATAGCCGTCTTATTATTGCACCAGAGATCTCGTTACCACTAGCTCGTGGCGAGGTACCCACCAATTACCTTGCGCAGTTTTCTACTCATGCGAAACGGAATAATGGTGATATTCTCATTGGTATGGTTGAAACATCAATCGGATCTGGTGAATACTATAATTCCATGTTCAGCTTTGGTATTTCTTCTGAACAGGTATACCGCAAACATCATTTATTACCGTTTGGTGAATTTATTCCTTTAAAACCAGTGTTTGGTTGGATCATAAATGTACTGAGAATTCCGCTATCTGATTTTTCACGTGGTGGGTTTGATCAGCGTCCTATGAATCTAGCCGGGCAGAGCGTCGCAGTAAATATTTGTTACGAAGATGTTTTTGGTGAAGAACTAATCAGTCAGTTGCCACAAGCAACGCTGCTTGCTAACGTCAGTAATGATGCTTGGTTTGGGCGCTCCATCGGTCCATATCAACACTTGCAGATTTCGCAAATGCGTGCGCTTGAGACGGGCCGCTATATGTTGCGCGCTACCAATACTGGTGTTAGCGCAATAATAAATGAGCGTGGTGTAGTGTTGCAGAAAGCAGAAGTGTTTACTACAACTGTACTGAACGGCATGGTGCAGGGATACACCGGTGCAACTCCCTATGTTCGTTTTGGAAATAGCCTGGTATTGGGATTTATTGGGCTGTTATTGCTAATTTGTTTGTTACCGATCTTTCGCGGCACAAGAAAAACCCTGTAAAATCTTAATTATTTAGATTATTGCGGTTTTATTTAGGCGTTTTCATGTTTACATTCCAGGAAATTATTCTTACTTTGCAACGCTACTGGAGCAATCAGGGTTGTGTTTTGCTTCAGCCATATGATATGGAAGTGGGAGCAGGGACTTTCCATCCGGCAACTTTCTTGCGTGCACTAGGGCCAGAACCTTGGAAAGCAGCTTATATACAGCCGTCTCGTCGCCCAAAAGACGGTCGCTACGGAAACAATCCAAACCGTTTGCAGCATTACTATCAGTATCAGGTAGTGATCAAGCCTTCGCCCGATAATATTCAGGATCTGTATCTTAATTCATTACGGGAATTAGGGATTGATCTTACAGTTAACGATATCCGGTTTGTTGAGGACGATTGGGAGTCTCCCACGCTTGGAGCCTGGGGCTTGGGCTGGGAAGTATGGTTTAACGGTATGGAAGTAACACAATTTACTTATTTCCAGCAGGTCGGCGGCATTGACTGTAAGCCAGTGCTAGGAGAGATTACCTATGGTTTGGAGCGCCTTGCAATGAACCTTCAAGGTGTTGAAAACGTGTACGACTTGACTTGGACAGAAGGAATCACTTATGGCGATGTTTATCATCAGAATGAGGCGGAGCAATCCAAATACAATTTCGAGTACAGCAATGTAAGTCTTCTTCTGGAACAATTCAGTATGTATGAATCTGAAGCAAAACGTCTTATCGAATTGGGTCTTCCCCTGCCAAGCTACGAACAAGTATTGAGGTGCTCCCACGCCTTTAATTTACTAGATGCACGTGGGGCGATTTCGGTGACAGAGCGCGCAGCTTATATCGGTCGGATCAGGACGCTGGCTCGATTAGTTGCCAAGGAGTATTACGATTCACGAGAGGCACTGGGTTTTCCAATGCTTCCGAAATAAAACTGATAGGCCCACATGCAAGAAACATTACTTATAGAAATTCTAACTGAAGAATTGCCACCAAAGTTATTGCAAAACTTGAGCAATAGTTTTTCTGAAGGTGTATTTAATGGCCTGGATCAGAATTGCTTACTAACTTCTGAAAGTAAATTGACAGCATATGCTACACCGCGTCGATTGGCGGTTTCTATAACTTCAGTTTTGGATACTCAGGTTGAAAGCCAGGTCGAGCGTAAAGGGCCAACGGTAGCCGTAGCACATGATGCTTCTGGTAAGGCGACTCCGGCGCTACAAGGTTTTGCACGCTCGTGCGGGGTCAGTATAGATGACTTACAGCAGGCGTCTGATAATAAAGGGGTACTTTGCTATACCTATAAGCATAAGCAACCCGGAAAAAGCCTCGGAAGTGTACTTATTAAAATTTTACAAAATCTATTGCCAAAGATACCGGTTGCTAAGGTTATGCGTTGGGGTATTGGTGCCACTCAATTTGTACGTCCTGTGCATAATTTTTTTATGATACATGGCAAAAATATACTTTGTGAACCAGAAACACTACTTGGCTTACACTGCACTAAGGCAGAAACATTAGGGCACCGTTTTCTAAGCAAGGGCCACATTGACATTCCTCATGCTAGTGAGTATGAGAAGATGCTGCGTGAGAATGGATATGTCATTGCGAGTTTTGAGAAACGTAAACAGCTAATATTGGAAAAGTTACGCGAATCTAGCAAAAAAGAAAATGGAGTAATAATCGAGGATGAGGCATTGTTGAATGAGGTTACTGCCTTGGTTGAATATCCTGAAGTGTATGTAGGGGGGTTCAGTCAGGCATTCCTTAATGTACCGCAGGAATGCCTGATACTTTCAATGAAGCAGCATCAAAAATACTTCCCATTGCTAGATAGTGGGGGTAATCTGTTGCCACGTTTTTTAATCGTTAGTAATATTAAAACCGACAAGCCCTCAGATATTATTAGTGGTAATGAGCGGGTTCTACAAGCACGCTTAGCAGACGCGAAGTTCTTCTTTGATCAGGATCGGAAGAAGACTTTGGCTTCTCGTGTAGAAGGATTAAGTAGAGTTGTGTATCACAATAAGCTTGGTATGCAGAGTGATCGAGTGGAGCGTGTATGGGGAATTGCGCAAGCAATTGGTTTGCAACTGGGTGATAACACACTTGCCGCACAAGCGGGCGAAGTTGCAATGCTGGCTAAAGCCGATTTGCTCACTGACATGGTAGGGGAATTTCCAGAGCTGCAAGGCATCATGGGACGTTATTACGCAAAACATGATGGGATTAGTGATGAAAT
>SPBV01000112.1 GCA_004525885.1 Nitrosomonadales bacterium | reverse complement strand
GTGGGTTTATGATGATACGAATATTTTTACTTTCTAGTTGGGGGGTTATGCGTAATTCCGTTGTTCGGTAGTTCACTAAAAGAGCTTCAGGAGCAATATTGTAAGCCCGATAGGGCTTATTATCAAAAACTGCGGGATCTTTGATAGGCACATCGAAGTAACTGCTATCAAGGACAAGGTCCCCGGTAATTTCACGTAATCCTGTTTGGCGAAGACGACGAGTGAGCAACCAGAAATTTTCCAGATTCAGTCTAGGGTCTCCGTAACCTTTGATTATGAGATCACCTTGTAGTTTGTCTTCTTTCAAAACACCATTGGCATATATTTTTGTTTCCCAGGTATAGGCCGGTCCTAATAACTCAAGCCCTGCAAAGGTAGTAACAAGTTTCATCACTGAAGCAGGGTTCATTGGTTTGTCAGAGTTGAAGGCAATAACTGGCTGGGTTGTACCGATTTCGTGGACATAAATACCAGTTGCAGATTCGGGAATTCCGGATTGGTTAAGTGCTTGCCTGACTGAATCTGGGAGGTTCTGTGAAGAAACAGGCAGTATTAGTATATTAAGTATAAAACAAAGGATAGCGGACAGTTTAAATGGGGTCATGGGCAGAATGTAACCGATGTAAGTTGTAATAGAGCAATAATTCCAAGTATAAATCTCTAGTATGAATCGAGCACCTGCAAAATCCCTGCAACCAGAAAATCCATTTCTTGGTCGTTAATGATGTAAGGGGGCATGAAATAGACAGTATTTCCCAGTGGGCGGAGTAGTAATCCCTGATTTAGTGATGTTTGAAAAAATTTTCCAGAGAAAGAAGGGTCGATAGTTTCAACTTCAAATGCCCAAATCATGCCGCAATTACGGAAATTCTTCACCTTAGGGTGTGAAGCGATTAGTTGAGATATATCGTTGAGGTAGTTTATTTTTGCATGGTTAGCCTTAGTAATTTTATCTTGTTCGAAGATATCCAACGTAGCAAGTGCGGCGCAACAAGCGAGAGCATTGCCAGCGTGAGTGTGCGAATGCAGAAAGCCGCGCGTAGCTTCATCGTGATAAAAAGATTGATAAATCGAATCAGTGGTCATTACTACAGAAAGCGGCAGATATCCGCCACTCAAACCCTTCGCTAAGCATAAGAAATCCGGTGTGATATTCGCTTGTTCACAAGCAAACATAGTTCCCGTTCTGCCGAATCCTACTGCGATTTCATCTGCAATTAAATGTACTTGGTATTTATTGCAAATTTCACTAGCATATTTAAGATAATCAGGGTGATACATGCCCATACCTGCCGCACCTTGAACTAGCGGTTCAACAACAAATGCCGCGGTTTTTGTATGATTTTCAGCTAGATATTTTTCCAAACAGTTGGCAGCACGTAGCGCATAACTACTAGGCGACTCTCCTTGTTCAGCATAGCGCCAGTCAGGAGTTGGAACTCTTGCGCTGTGGCGCAGCAACGGCGCATAGATATCCCTAAATAACGCCACATCAGTGACCGATAATGCGCCTAAAGTTTCACCGTGATAACCGTTTTGTAGACTGACAAAATTATTTTTTTCAGGCTGATCATTGTTGTACCAATAATGAAAGCTCATTTTTAGTGCGGCCTCAATGGCTGATGCTCCATCGCCGCTATAAAAGCAATGGCCAAGGTTACCTGGTGCAAGTTTGCTTAATCGTTCCGATAACTTCACTACTGGTTCGTGTGTGAACCCCGCAAGCATTACATGTTCTAATTTTACAAGTTGATCCTGGATAGCATGATTAATTCTAGGATTAGTGTGACCGAATAAATTGACCCACCAAGAACTAACTGCGTCGAGGTAGCGTCTTCCATTGAAATCATAAAGCCACACTCCTTGACCTCGAGCGATAGGAACAAGTGGAAACGTTTCATGTTGTTTCATTTGAGAGCAGGGGTGCCAAACGCTCTTTAAGCTGCGTATTTCTAAATTTTTATTGATCATCTACTTGAAATCCTAGTAACAGCCCATATTATTAGCACTCAACAGCAGAGAGTGCTAATTTATTTTCTGTAGGGTGAATTGCAGAAATCTGAATCAAATAATTGTTTTTACCATTGATTTAATTGTATTTTTTTAAAACAGGAGAAAGAAGCATGAAAATTCGTCCCTTACATGACCGCGTTATTGTCAAGCGGCTGGAAGAAGAACTCAAGACAGCATCCGGTATTATTATCCCTGATAGCGCTGCAGAAAAACCAGACCAAGGTAAAATTATCTCTGTAGGCAAGGGAAAAGTTGGCGATGACGGTAAAATTCGTGCGTTGGAGGTTAAAGTTGGTGACAGGGTGTTGTTCGGCAAGTATTCCGGACAGACTGTGAAAGTAGAAGGAGACGAACTTCTGGTGATGCGCGAAGAGGACATCATGGGTGTAGTTGAAGGTTAATATAACTCACCTTAGCTTATAAACACTTACAATATTTCTGTAAATTAGGAGAAAGATTATGGCAGCAAAAGATGTTAGATTTGGCGACTCAGCTCGCCACAAAATGGTGGCTGGAATTAACATTCTAGCCGATGCAGTTAAGGTCACTTTAGGGCCTAAAGGTCGCAATGCAGTCTTAGATAGATCCTACGGAGCGCCCACTATTACAAAAGATGGTGTTTCTGTAGCAAAAGAAATTGAACTGAAAGATAAATTTGAGAATATGGGAGCTCAAATGGTGAAGGAAGTAGCAAGTAAAACTTCCGATGTGGCCGGCGACGGTACCACCACTGCTACCGTATTAGCTCAATCCATCGTTAGAGAAGGTATGAAATTTGTAGCCGCAGGGATGAACCCGATGGATCTGAAGCGCGGTATTGATAAAGCTGTAGAAGCAACAGTTGCAGAACTCAAGAAACTTTCTAAGCCCTGCACCACAAGCAAGGAAATTGCACAAGTAGGTAGTATTTCTGCAAATTCAGATATAGAAATTGGAAAAATCATCGCCGATGCAATGGAGAAAGTTGGCAAAGAAGGGGTGATTACTGTTGAAGATGGATCTGGCTTGCAAAACGAACTTGATGTCGTTGAGGGAATGCAGTTTGATCGCGGCTATCTTTCTCCTTATTTTATCAATAATGCGGACAGACAAATTGCGTTACTAGATAGTCCTTATATCTTATTACACGACAAGAAAATTTCTAATATTCGTGATTTGTTACCACTTCTTGAACAAGTAGCCAAATCTGGCAAACCTTTGTTGATTATCGCTGAAGACATTGACGGTGAGGCGCTTGCAACAATGGTAGTAAACAACATTCGTGGAATTCTAAAAACCTGTGCTGTTAAGGCGCCAGGTTTTGGTGATCGCCGTAAAGCTATGCTTGAAGATATTGCGCACCTCACTGGTGGCACTGTAATCGCCGAAGAAGTGGGTTTGACCTTGGAAAAAGCAACTTTGAAGGAGTTAGGTCAAGCTAAGCGTATAGAAGTCGGCAAGGAAGCAACTATCCTTATAGACGGTGCTGGTGATACAAAAGCTATCGAGGGACGAGTTAAGCAAATTAGATCTCAGATAGAGGAAGCCACTAGTGATTACGACAAGGAAAAGCTACAAGAGCGTGTAGCAAAGCTAGCTGGCGGTGTGGCATTGATTAAAGTTGGTGCGGCTACCGAAGTAGAGATGAAAGAGAAGAAGGCCCGTGTTGAGGATGCTTTACATGCAACACGTGCAGCCGTTGAAGAAGGTATTGTGCCTGGTGGTGGCGTTGCGTTGTTGCGAGCCTGTGTTCAAGTGGCTAAGGTTAAGGGTGACACACACGACCAAGATGCAGGGATCAAGATTGTTTTGCGAGCATTAGAAGAACCGCTACGTCAGATTGTTGCTAACTGTGGGGACGAACCTTCTGTAGTAATCAACAAAGTATTAGAAGGAAAGGGTAACTTTGGTTACAACGCTGCTACAAGTCAATACGGCGATATGGTAGAAATGGGCGTACTGGATCCAACAAAGGTTACGCGCTACGCTTTACAAAATGCAGCTTCGGTGGCAGGCTTGATACTCACTACTGATGTCATGGTGGCAGAACAGGCGAAAGAAGACTCTGCTGGAGGAGGTGGTGGCGGTATGGGTGATATGGGTGGTATGGGTGGTATGGGTGGTATGGGTATGTAGGTAGGATTCAGTATCTGTCTCATCTTAAGTACAATAAAAAACCCCGCCTCGGTGGGGTTTTTTATTGTGGTGGACAAAATGAATAGTGTTTGTCAATTGAAGTACACAGCATCTATAAACTCCTGTAAATTACGGTTTGTCTACTTGGGTAGTCCCTTAATATAGAAACAATTACTCGACCATGGTCAAAATACTTTTATAAATAAAATTAATTATGACACCGGATCAATACTGTCAAGAAAAGGCCGTTCAAAGCGGCTCCAGTTTTTATTATAGCTTTCTCTACTTGCCGCAAGAGAAACGTCGGGCCATCACTGCGCTTTATGCTTTCTGTCGCGAGGTGGATGATGTAGTAGATGAGTGCGCTGATGAGTCTGTGGCACGTATGAAATTAGCTTGGTGGCGGCAGGAAATCGTTTCTGTATTTAGTGAAGAACATGGCAAAGAGCCTAGTCATCCAGTAGCAAAAGCGTTAGTTTCCGTAGTTAAAACGATCAACCTATCTGCTGGTCAGTTAATCGAAATCATAGATGGCATGGAAATGGACTTGGATTACAAGCGTTATGCTGATTTCAGTACGTTGAAGCTTTATTGTCATCATGTAGCTGGCGTAGTAGGACAGTTGTCAGCTGAGATTTTTGGATATCATAACCGCCAGACACTGGAATATGCGCATAATTTGGGGCTTGCGTTTCAACTTACTAATATTATACGCGATGTGGGTGAGGATGCTCGCCGTAACCGCATATATCTACCAGAGGATGAGCTTGTTCAATTTGGCGTATCTAGTGAAGATATACTATATTCACGCGAATCTGACAATTTTAGGCGACTAATAGAGTTTCAGATTAAACGGGCAGAAACCTATTATATTCAAGCATTCTCGGCTCTGCCTATAGAAGATCGAAAAAATCAGCTTCCTGGCCTTATAATGGCAGCGATTTATCGAACTCTACTAGAAGAGATCAAAGATGGTGGTTGTCAAGTTTTGCGGCAGCGTGTAAGCCTTACCCCCATTCGCAAACTTTGGATAGGATGGAAGACGTGGATTAGGGGATAAATCCTCAGTTCATTAGCCTAATTGTATTATTTGCGCGTTTTAATGTGCCCTAGCATTTACTTTCTGAGTAAACCCGTGTGCTTATGAACGATATCAAAAACTACCGGGCGCCTAAAGACTTGCTTAAGGATCGTGTGATTCTTGTTACCGGTGCAGGCCAAGGTATTGGTCGCATAGCAGCGTTAGAATATGCTGCGCATGGCGCTACGGTGATTCTACACGGACGAAAAGTTGATAAACTAGAAAGTGTATATGACGAAATAGAGTTAGGAGGGGCGGCGCAAGCGGCGATTTTTCCACTTGACCTTGAAAAAGCTGAGGAAAAAGATTTTGAGATAGTTGTTCAGGCTATTAAGGCGCAGCTAGGTAGGCTAGACGGAATTTTACATAACGCAGCTTTTATTCAAAATCTCGCTCCATTAGAGAGTCAGACATTGGATCAATGGTTGGTTATGCTGCGTGTCAATTTGGTTGCGCCAATTTCATTGACACGTGCCTGTTTGCCGTTACTAAAAACTTCTCCTGATGCATGCGTTATTATGACATCTGATACCCATGGTCATTACCCTGCAGCATACTGGGGTGGATTTGCAGTAGCTAAGGCAGGGGTGGAAGCGCTAATAAAAATTCAAGCTGAAGAATGGGAAATGTATACAAACTTGCGTATCAACGCGTTAATTCCGGGATCCGTACATACGTCACAACGAACTAAAACTCACCCCGGTGAGACCAAATACGGTTTGACCAATCCGAAAGACTTGATGTCGACATATTTGTATTTGATGGGTCCAGCTAGTAAAGG
>SPBV01000070.1 GCA_004525885.1 Nitrosomonadales bacterium | reverse complement strand
TACTATCCGGTGCAGATATGGTGGTTTGTCCAGTTGACTGTGTAAATCATGAGACTTATTTTACCGTGAAACGCTACTGTAAGTGTACATGCAAGCCCTGTGTGTTCTTGAGTCGTTCTAATCTGCCTACCTTCTTTAGGGGAGTAGAAGTGCTAGTCGGTACCCAAGACAACTAACCCGGGTTTAATTTTGCCGAGAAACTCACAACGGTTATTTTTTTAAAAGGCTTGCATCCCTGTAATATATTTTATATAGTACGAATCATTCTCATTACTAATATCGTTTATAAGATAAATTCAATATATTCTGGAAGGTAGCAATATACAAATATTATTTTGCACCCTAATTAGATGTAACAAGAAAAACTCTATCCAGAATTAGCTCTAAAGTAAGATGCAAACTGTTCCGTAGTCGCTGGCTTGCCTCCTTTGCCAGTGACATTTTGGCAAGCCAGCCCACCCCCGGGCAAGCCAGCCTTTTTTTTGGTTGTCTTTTAGGGACCATGGGTTGTGAAAAAACTGAAAAAGAATTCCTTAGTTACTGCTGTCTCATTTCTGCTAGAAACAGTTCGCACTGAGAAATTTATGCGACTTAAGCTTGTTACTGCTAAAAATCTTATCATATCCAATACAGTTGGGATTTCTCTAATTAGATTCACTACTACACCTGTCTGCACCAAAACCAAATATAGTAATAATCAGACCTCACTACGAGTAGCATTACTTGGCATAATAATTTATTTTGGGGTGGCCTCAATGGCTGTTTCCAGCCATGCTTTGGCAGCAGCAACTATTGTTGATGTGGTGTCAAGCCTCGTTAATGATGTTACGGAACAAACATATGAGATTTCCGCAGGCCCGCTGAAAGATGCTTTGGAGAATTTTAAAAAACAAACAGAGGCCAATATTTCTTATGACGCTAAAAATATAGAAGGCATTACGACACAAGGGCTAAATGGTAAATTTTCTATTCAGGAGGGACTAGATTTTCTGTTGGTAGAAAGTGGATTACAAGCGGTGCCACAGGATGGTGGGTACATCGTGAAGAAAGTTGAAGCAACGAAACCTGATACTCAGTCTTCAGAGAATACAACCATATTACCTGTGGTAAAAGTAGCCGCAGATATAGAACATGGTTATGCTGTTCCAAGAAGTATCACCGCAACAAAGACAGACACGTTGATACGTGATGTTCCGCAATCTATAACAGTAATATCACAAGAACAACTCCAGGATCTGTCCCCACTTAGTGTAACTGAGTCTGTACGTTATGTACCGGGTGTAGGTGTGTCATCAGGCGAGGGGAATCGTGATGCGCTGGTTTTTCGCGGAAATCGTTCAAGTGGAGACTTCTATATTGATGGTATACGTGATGACGTTGAGCATTTTAGAGATTTTTATAATATTGACCGGCTTGAGGTATTAAAAGGTCCAAATGGACTGATGTTTGGTCGTGGTGGTTCGGGCGGTATATTTAACCGGGTCCGAAAGGAAGCGAATTGGAATCCAGTGCAAGAGATTAGGTTTTCAGGGGGGTCGTATGACCATAAGCGATTTTCCTTGGATGCAGGGCATGTTGTAAATGACATGGTTGCAGTTCGCTTCAATGGTTTATATGAGCACTCAGGTAGTTTTCGACAGGGTGTAGAGAACCAACGTTATGGTATAGCCCCTACGGTTACAATTAAGCCCACTAATCGTACTAAGGTTGTGATTCAAGCAGAGTTTTTTAAGGATGATCGAATTGCCGATCGGGGGATTCCATCATTTGCAGGGATGCCATTTAATACAAATAAAAGCATATTTTTTGGTGACCCTAGGCGTAGCCCAACAGATACAAATAAAAAATCTATTAGTATGCATATTGACCATAAATTCAACGATGCGGTGGCTATTCGCAACCGTACGCACTACGCTATTTTTGATAAGTATTATCAGAACGTATATGCAAATAGCTCTGTAAATGGGGCAGGACAGGTAGGACTTGGTGCGTACAACGACACGACGGATCGGGAAAACTTTTTTAATCAAACAGATCTTTTGTTTTCATTCGACACAGGGCGATTTAAACACAAGATGGTAACAGGTGTTGAAGTAGGACGACAGGTTACGGACCAGTTGCGACAAACGGGGTTTTTTAATGGTGTATCTACATCAGAGGTTATATCAGCCGCGAATCCAATTACGGACACTCCTATAACATTTGTAAACAGAGGACTTCAAGATAATAACAACCATATTTCCACAAGTGTGGTCGGTGTTTTTATACAAGATCAGATTGAAATTCTGCCACAGTTACATGCAATCGCTGGGGTTCGTTACGATCGATTCGAGACGGATTCTATAAGAAAAGATGGTTTATCCCCTCAAATAAGCGCTAGGGATGATTTAATATCACCACGGTTCGGGCTGGTATTTAAACCAGTGGAACGAGTATCCATATACGGAAGCTACAGCTTGTCTAATCAACCGCGAGCAGGAGATCAACTCAACTCGATAACCGTAACTACTGCCACACTGACCCCAGAAAGATTTATCAATATTGAAGGGGGAATAAAAGTAGATGTTCTTCCCAATTTAGCGGTGAACACTGCATTTTATCAGTTAGATCGTACTAATGTGATTCTTCCTTCAGGTACTCCGGGTGTAGATTTTCTGGGCAGAGGCACGCGTGTTCGCGGCGTGGAAGCGGGTTTAAATGGTCGGATTACAGATGCCTGGAGCGTCATCGGAGCGTACACTTATCAAGAGGGTACTTTTACTGCTACAAATGCGACTTTGGGTGAATTACCTAAGCATATGTACTCAGTGTGGAATCGTTATGACTTTACACCATGGTTTGGCGCTGGATTTGGCATTATCGGACGTAGCAATATGTTTACTACAACTACTAATGCAGTTACCTTGCCAGCATTTACGAGAGTGGATGCAGCAATATACGGTAGAATTAACAAATATTTACGTGCTCAGATAAATATTCAAAACCTATTTGATGTGAATTATATTGAAGCATCTCATAATGATAACAATATTCTCCCTGGTGCGCCTATAACTGCACGTGCGACACTCATAGCTACTTTCTAGTAGCTAATATTCACTGCTCTAATGGCAAAAGATATCTTTGTTTTCTCACTCAATTGTAAACAAGCGATAAAAGTCCAGTATTGGGGCGTGTTTTCTTCAAGGTACAGCGCTGTCGTTGATAGGCGGTGGAGTCATGCAGGTTATACAGGTGTGAAATTGCCAAACACTGATACTGAGCCTTGCCAGAATTGCTCATATGCACGCTCACAGAGCTTTTTGAGTACGGGGTCGCTGGGTTCGGTTGTGGCGTTCATCCATTGCCGCCAACATGCGTATTGGCGTTTGTGTAAAGGGGCTTGAAGCTATTACGACAGGCCATCTTCACCGAAACAAAGTTTGGTTGATGGTATTGCTTTATCAAACGCTTGATCTGGGCGCGTGAATAGCCAGTCACCTCAGGCATAACGCCCTCCTTATCCATCTTGCCACGCAGCCAATACTGGAGTTTTACCATGGTCTTCTGTACCCAGCTATAACGAGCCGGTTTACTGGTGGCTACATTGATGGCCTCGCCCTAGTGCCTTTTATTCCTTAAAAGGCACTAGGGCGAGGTTGCGCGAAGCGCCACAAACTGGCAACTATTTTTGAGTAACTCTCACCTCCGAAACTCTAGATTCTAATAGTTATATTATTTAATAATTTATTAATGTATATTTGCGAACGTAGAAAAGGAGACATATTTGATTTTTGTTGATCAATACAGGAGAGAATAAAACAAAACATGAAGACAAACAGTATACTCAATGAATCTGCGGTTGTAGAATCATCATGTGCTATACAAGAGGACGTCAATGATCAAGGAGAGGAACCTCCCGGGCGAACTAAAAATTCACTGGAATCAATTATTCTTGATGTTAAGGTTAAAACAACTTACTCCAGAAGCAAGCCGCTTCGCATTACTACATCTAACGCCGATTTTCCAGTCAGCGAAAACTCCCAACAATTTATAAAAAAATACTACCCTGACATTTCATTTTCCCAATGGAACGATTGGAAGTGGCAAGTCAGAAACCGTATTCGTAACATCGACATGGTCGAGAAAATGATGATTTTGACCGTGGAGGAGCGAGAATCAATTATTCGTCGAACGGCTAATCTACCGATAGCGATTACGCCTTATTATTTCTCGCTACTCAGTCCGAACAATCCAGAGCAACCGCTCAGGAAAACACACCTGCCGGTCGGAGGAGAGTTCATTACAACGCCCGGAGAAGATCCTGATCCATTAAATGAAGATCATGATATGGTCACGCCGGGC
The DNA here is from genome assembly GCA_004525885.1 of Nitrosomonadales bacterium. GTDB lineage: Bacteria > Pseudomonadota > Gammaproteobacteria > Burkholderiales > Nitrosomonadaceae > BJGV01. The sequence continues at coordinate 4,436 of SPBV01000070.1, read as the reverse complement.
TTAGTGCACCGTTATCCAGATCGAGTATTGTTTTTAACGACTGGTTTTTGTTCGACCTATTGTCGCTATTGTACTCGCTCTCGCATGGTTGGTGAAACCAATGGTGAGTACAGTTTTTCCACGAGTAATTGGGAGAAAGCCGCGCAGTACATAGAATCGCACCCAGAGATTAGAGATTGTCTGCTTTCCGGCGGAGATCCATTAAGTATCAATGATGAAAAACTGGAATGGTTGCTTACTCGGTTACGTTCTATTTCCCATTTAGAGTTTATCCGTATTGGCACCAAAATCCCGGTAGTAATGCCACAGCGGATTACTAAAGACCTATGTAACATATTGAAAAGATTTCACCCTTTGTGGATGAGCATTCATTTCACACATCCAGAAGAGTTGACCCCGGAAACAATAGAAGCCTGCAATCGTCTGGCCGACGCGGGTATTCCATTGGGTAGTCAAACTGTATTGCTAAAAGGGATTAACGATGATGTTAATATTTTGAAGCCGATGTTTCATGGTTTGCTAAAAATGCGAGTTAAACCTTACTATTTATACCAATGTGATCCAGTTTTTGGCTCGGCACATTTCCGTACGCCAGTCGAAAAAGGTTTGGAAATTATTCACCAACTTCGAGGGCACACTACTGGTTACGCCATACCACAATTTGTTATTGATGCACCTGGGGGTGGTGGAAAAATTCCGGTACTACCTGATTACATCATCGGGCGCGATGGCGATGATTTGTTACTCATTAATTTCGAAGGTAACACTTATCGTTATCCTGATCCAGGTGGAAAAGTTGGTTTAGCGCAGCAAGCACTGCGTGATCAAAATGCCGATTACGATATGGTTTCAGGACTGTATTCAATATGATGACTTTAGGTTTTACTTATGATTTGCGCGACGATTATCTAGCACAAGGTTTTTCAGCAGAAGATGCCGCAGAATTTGATAGTCAGGAAACGATTGACGCCATCGAGTTTGCATTGCAGCAATACGGTTTTAACGTCGCTAAGATCGGTAATATTAAGGCATTAGCCGAGGCATTAGTGGCTGGCAAAAGTTGGAATATCGTATTTAACATCTGCGAAGGTGTAAAAGGTATCGGTCGAGAAGCTCAAGTCCCCGCATTGCTGGAAGCTTATGGGATCCCCTACGTATTTTCTAACTCAGATGTGATGGTACTCACCATGAACAAGGCACTGGCTAAAGTTATCGTGCAAAATCGGGGAATACCGACAGCGTCTTTCGTTGTAATCGAAACAGCAGCGGATGTTGCAACAGTTGATCTTCCGTTTCCAGTTTTTGCGAAACCTTTAGCTGAAGGTACTGGGAAAGGAATATCGAGTAAATCGATAGTTTATGACAAAACCTCTCTCGAACGGATTTGTACTGAGATAACTAAAAAGTTTCATCAGCCGACGTTAGTCGAAACTTATCTTCCTGGACGTGATTTAACTGTCGGAATTGTTGGTTCGGCCGATCAGGCAAGAACCATTGCAGTCATGGAAACATTTTATCAAGCGGGCGCTGAACCAGGGAGTCAGTCTCTTTATAACAAAGAAAACTGGAAAAAAGTTCTTAGCTATGCGGTGGTGGAAGATGAAACAGCCAAAGCGGCGGCTGATATTGCACTCCGAAGTTGGCGCGCTCTTGGTTGTTTAGATGGCGGTCGTGTTGACCTGAGATGTGATGAACAAGGCATTCCAAATTTTTTAGAAGTGAATGCTATTGCAGGCTTGCGCCCTTACCATTCTGATTTGCCAATGTTATGCAGAATGGTCGGCATTGAACATGCTGAACTAATCCACTTAATTATGGATAGCGCTTTACACCGTTACGGATTAACGATCAAAAACAAAATAAAGCAGGCTACTTCAGTTCGATGAAAGCCGCTCTGGTTTACAGCGGAGCGGCGGATGATTCTGCAGATAATCAAGATACTTTAGTTCAGCTCAAAGAAATTTCAGTGATTCTTAAAAGACTCAATATAGAAACTTATGATGTTGTTTTTAATAAATCCGTTGGTGAAGTCGAGCGAAGCCTATTCAGGATTAAGCCGGATTTTGTATTTAATCTAGTGGAAACTTTAAATGGCACCGATAGTTTGATTTATCTGGCGGCTGCTCTGTATGAAATGATGAAAATACCTTACACAGGATGCAGCGCAATTTCTTTGGCAATCCTAGCTAGCAAAATTCGCCAGAAACAGATGCTTCGCGAGGTTGAGCTACCAACAGCAGATTTTTTTTATGATGGAACCGAAGCAGATTTTTCCGGTGGTCCATGGATTGTAAAATCAGATAGTGAACATGCATCCGTCGGAATAAATTCAGATAGTGTGGTGCGGACAGTGACCGAAGCAAAACAAAAAATTGAACAAAAAAAAATAGTATTCGGTGGTGAATGGTTTGCTGAACGCTTCATCGATGGGCGCGAATTTAATCTGTCACTATTGCCGATCGAAAATGGCAAGCTACGAGTTTTGCCGCCTGCGGAAATCTGTTTTGTTAATTTTCCAAAAGATAGACCAAAAATAGTCGACTATGCTGCTAAATGGGATACTGACAGTAAAGCCTATCATGCAACTCAAAGAAGCTTTGAGTTTGCGCCAGGCGATCAAAGCTTATTACTCAAACTTGAGAAAATATGCCATCAGTGTTGGCAGGTATTTGGATTGAGAGGTGCTGCTCGCATTGATTTTAGAGTTGACCCCAATGGCAACCCATGGATTTTAGAAATCAATGCTAATCCTTGTTTATCATCAGATGCCGGATTTATGGGTGCCGCTAAAGAAGCAGAATTAAGCACCCAAGATGTCATTAAGAAATTGATACCTAGTGCAATTTTAATAAGAGTCCTATCTAAGGATGTTTAGTATTCGTCGAATTCTTGATTCTACCGCGCCAGCTAACTTAGTGATCATTACGCAAGTTCAGGATATTTTGCGCGCTCAATTTGGTGGTTTAAAAGAGGAAGAGATCGCTAATCTTCCCAAAAAATTGAACGATGCTATGAAGTATCGTTTTCAAAGTCGCTTGCTCGTTGCGCAACGTAATAATGAGTCAGTCCTCGCCTTCGCAATGATCATGCACGCCACCGATATTGGGTTTTGCTATCTTGATTTTATAGCTGTTGGAAAAGAATTAACCGGGCAGGGGCTTGGCAGCGTTTTGTATGAACGGGTGCGTGAAGAGGTATTTGAAATGGGGGCAAATTGTATTCTGATGGAATGTCTACCAGATGATCCTGCACTTTCACCTGATCCGATTCTGCGCAAACAAAATGCAAAGAGGCTGGCTTTTTATAAGCGTTATGGTGCTAATGTAATCACTGGCACACAATATGAAACGCCAGTAAAAATCGATGATACTGATCCACCTTATCTGGTTATAGACAGTTTAGGCAAAGCCTTGCCAGATGGCAAGTTTATGCGTAAGGCAGTTCGTGCAATTCTAGAGCGTAAATATGGAGAAATGTGTGATCCGGTTTATATTGAAAAAGTCGTAAAGTCTTTTCCGCTATCAGGGATTACTATTCGCGGTAGTAAGTCTGCAAATAACCCTTCAATCTACGTGCCTGTGCTAAACCACCCCAACAGAGTCGCTTTGTTTGCTAACGAAGGGCATGAAATCCACCATGTTAAAGAACATGGATATGTGGAAAGTCCGGTGCGAATAAAGGTGATTTTGAAAGAAATGGAAAAATTGTCTTTTGTGGAAAAAAAGCGAGCAAAAACTTGGCCAGATAAATATATTTTTGGTGTGCATGATGCAGACTATGTTTCTTTTTTAAAGAAAGCTTGTTTGAATGTGGAACAAGGAAAGTCTGTTTATCCCTATGTCTTCCCGATACGAAATCAGGACCGCAAGCCAGTGGATACGCCGTTATTAGCCGGCTATTACTGCATTGATACTTTCACCCCATTAAACGCTGACGCTTATTATGCTGCTCGAACGGCAGTTGATTGTGCATTATCAGGTGCTGAAGAAATTGTTTCTGGCTATAATAAAATTGCTTATGCACTGGTTCGGCCGCCGGGCCATCACGCTGAGCGCAAATCATTTGGTGGGTTTTGTTATTTTGCGAATACTGCCATTGGCGCGAATTACCTAAGTCAATATGGCAATGTCGCCATTCTGGATATTGATTACCATCATGGCAATAGTCAGCAGGATATTTTTTATCAGCGCGCTGATGTGCTCACTGTTTCATTACATGGTAATCCGAAATTCGCTTATCCGTATTTCACCGGCTTCGCAGATGAAATGGGAGAAAAAGCTGGTTATGGTTATAACTATAATATTCCGCTACCTGAACACCTAACACCGGGAGATTATCTAAAACAGGTTAAAAAGGCACTCACACGAATCATAGAATATAACCCAGCGTTTCTAGTGATTGCACTTGGCCTGGACACAGCCAAAGCTGATCCTACG
>SPBV01000034.1 GCA_004525885.1 Nitrosomonadales bacterium | reverse complement strand
TGCTAATGAGGGATAGGATAAGGTCATAATCGTAGAAATGTAATAAGCAGATTGCTTATTTTTGCAACGATTAGGATATTGGACGCGATATTGATCTAGGCTTACAGTTTTAACTTAAAATATGCGTTACGATTAGCTATATACACGGGAAAGTAAAACGATAAAGCTTGTTAAGATATGAATCTAAAGGAGTATGTTATGAAGAAAGGCTAAATGAATGAGTTGGGCGGTATTTTTCAATTCTAGCTTCTTCATGATGTTGTCGTGATGCACACCAACAGTTTTAGGACTAATGGAAAGAATCTCTGCAATTTCCCTAATTGAATTCCCCTCCGCCAATAGTTTGAATAATTGGAATTCACGTTTAGTAAGGGCCCTTGTTAGCTCTCCAACGTTACTAACAAATATATTGCCTATACCCTTTGTCAGCTCTTGATCTAGATACCTTTTTCCTTGGTTAATTCGCTGCACCGCTTTGATCATTTGATTTAAGCCGCTCTGCTTAGAGAGGTATCCTGTGGCACCAGCTTGTAGCGCACGCCCAACCAAGATTGCATTGCCGTACATGCTAAATACTAAAATATGCGCAGCGGGATTTTTTGCCTTGATACGACGAATAGTTTCCAGACCATCTATGCCTGGCATTTTGAGATCAAGAATCACTACATCAGGAGTATACTTTTGGTAAAGATTACAGCCAGTTTCACCATCGCCAGCTTCCGCCACTACACAAATCTCGGTTGTATTTTCAAGTAAGCGTCGATAACCTGCGCGTACTACGGGGTGATCGTCTACTAGTAGTACTGTAATTTTCCTATTTGGCATACTAGTAAGCACAAACTTTCTCAATCGGAAGGCTAACGTTAATTTGTGTACCATGGCCTAGCGCACTATATAAACTAAACTTACCACCTGCCGCGATTATTCTTTCACGCATTCCCAATACCCCGAATCCGCCAGACTGCTGCTTGGGATTAAAACCTTTGCCATTATCCTCAATACTCAGTAATAAAATATTTGTCCCGGCAGGCACATCCAGCTTATGATTAAGATGTACTAGAACTAGAGTGGCCTCAGCGTGATTGCAAATGTTGCTAAGAGATTCTTGGATGATGCGGAATATGGTGATATTGATCATTTCACCAAAATTGTTAAATTCTCCTTCCATCACAAATTTGCATGAGATGCCAGGATTATGTGAACTCCACTGCGATCTTAGATCGTTCAGGCTGTCTATTAACCCAAGTGTATCAAGCAAAACAGGGCGTAATTGATGCATAATGTTATGTATTACATTATGTATCTTACCAACACTTTCTTTAATTGATTGAGTGCCAATTCGAACTTTTGAGTTTCCATGGAAACTATTGGAAATCGCCTCCGTTTCTGCAGAAATAGCAGTAAGCCATTGCCCCAGCTCGTCATGCAATTCGCGAGAAAGAAGTTGGCGCTCATCTTCCTGAACTTTAAACAAGTTCTGCGCCAATAATTGCAACTCTATCTGCTGAGTTTTAAGTTGAGTGGGTAATACACATTTACTACAGCCTGGAGCGCCATATCTTTTTTTATGCTGGATCATGTAATTCCATTATTCAGTTCTAATGTTCGGCGATTATTCCTTATTACAGCTTAATTTTTCAGTAATCTAATTCTCGGTAATCCGGCCCCTTACATCTTCGATATGAGCGTTGTGAAACACTTGAATATAAATTTCGACTCGCTCTTGTGTGTTTGACATACTTGCTCACCCTGCTTTTATTCAAAATAATCTCACATTACGCCGACCGTTCCTAACTAGGGGTCAGGCACAATAAATAATAGGGAATCTGCTTATTGTTTTATTCCATCTTACACCCCAGTATAAAAAAAATAGTTAATCAAGAGATGGTAAGAACTCTTTTATCTGACGTTGACTATTTTTTCATTTAACTAAATCTTAGGAGGCAATAATGTCAAGCAAACTTAAAATGGCAGGTAACAGTAAATCTGCTGCTCCATCCGGAGTCATTGTCAGTAGGGCGGTAGAGGACCTAAAGAGTGCTTCACCCATGCAGGCACCAAGCGCCTTAAATGGAGCAGACCGTCAGAAAATGATTGCTACTGCTGCTTATTACCTTGCTGAGAAGCGTGGCTTTAATAACGGAGATTCAATTCAAGATTGGCTAGAAGCCGAGGCAGAGTTAGATAATGCCCTTTGAGAACAGTTATTTACTCTAATTTTTGGAGATAATGATGCTTAATAATCCGAATATATCAAGTGAGAGCACAGAAAAAGAAACGCTGGGTCATCATGAGGCACTTTACGACCGTTTCGTCGAGCGCACACGTAAACTCTTTGATCTCAGCCAGGAAAAGAGCAAGGAAGCCATGGAGAAGGCTATGAATGTGGCACACCAAGAACTATCTGATGCTGAAGAATTTTCCGTAGAGCAAGGCGAGGCATTCAAAAAATTTATGCGCCGCGACTTGGAACATATAGCACGATACTTGCGGGGAAAGAGCAAGGAAGCCAAAGAATTTTTTCATCCAGCGCGGTTAGGTGCTGGCGCCTTATCTTCAATGGCTCAATTGCTCAAAGTAACCGGTCTAGCGCTACAGTCACTCTCGCAAAAGACAGAGGATACCCTGCACTATCACACCGGAGAAATCACATCAGCCGGGACATTAAGCTGCATTGAGTGCGGACAGAAAATACATATTAAACATACTTCCAAGATTCCTCCCTGCCCAAAATGTCATACCACTAAATTTCTTAAGGGGTACTAAGCAAGGCTTAAGTTAATTTCTCGGATACTAATGTATATAGAGCCGTATAGAAATATATGCCTAAGTAGTGTTTGGTGAATGACATCCGACCGACCCAAAGAGAATGTAGATTTAGTTATGCATATCTTTGAATTCTGTAATATTGGTATAACTGAACGAACAGGGGGACTCTATGAATACTTGTAGATTAGCTTGCCTATCCCATTATCATCACACGCCTAACCTAAATAAAGAAAATGTTGATGCAAGCATCCATCAAAATAGCTTTATGCATCGCATCTCTCCCCTGATTTTGTGCAGAATGCTATAGAGATAGTGGAAGTTATATGGGGGTGCGTAACAAGGGGATAATTGCTTGTGCGTCAAATGCGTTACGCGCAATCTCAATACAATTTTCTTTGATTTCTTGTACTGTACGTGTATGTACTGCCCGTAGGGGAATATCCATAGTTGCACTAAAATTTATAATTTCTTTATCTTCTGACTCGATGAAAATAGAAACCTTGCCATTAGTGAAGCCATCGATATTGATAATGTCAGTAAAAACAAACTCTGGTTGTAGTAGCTTAGATTGCTTGTTCTCGTACATATGTCTCCTTTTTTATCTTAACCTAGCATATTTATAAAAAGTAAATTCAGTTGTTTTAGAAAAAAACCTGATAGAGAGTCTGCATACACAAATTTGTAGGGCCTTCCTAATTACTAGTTTTTTTAGTAGCCACTTAACCCTCCTTGGAGGGTTTTTATTAACAATTATTCCATATGAGCTTCTCAGTAGGTATATTCGTCTATATCAATAGCTGGCTGGTTCGTAGCATATGAGTTATTAGGACTATCTTACTATATTCTGAGCCGTACTTTGAATATGGGTTATTTATGGAATTTTCTCCATAAGGGCTTCCGTACTCTGAATAGGGATTACTGGTCAGTTTTGATCATACAGATTAGCACTTAGATTGCCTAAATACCTACCCGTCTTCTGGTCAATAAGTACGAGTGGTGCTGAATGAACTACACCAGAGAAAAGCATCAACTATAAAGTACTAATACGGTAAAAATATAGCTATAAACACAAATATCCTGGTCATTCTGACTCCTCGCACTTCCTTGTATATGCAAGACACTTAGATACGTTCAATCCTAATATTTAGTACTATATTATTGAAACTCAAAATGCTTATTGCCAACTTTCCAAATGAGGCTTTGGGGTGGCAATTTTCCCTTAATCAAAGGCGCCTTATAGCATGCTGAAAAAAATTCTTCTGGTTTAAGTATTTTGTCTATTGAGTATGGCGTAGATTCCTCGCTTTGATAGCTTGTAGAGTACTCATTTTGAATGCCCGGAAAGGATTTATAATCGATAACATTGCTGCTGTAACCTTTTTTTGTAGCAGTAATACCCCAACTAATTTTAGTAACTATTTTCTTGCTTCCATTTGTAACTTTAAAAGATAATGGGGAATCTTCGCCGCAAGAAGCGGGGGCATATGAAACAACTACTGAAACCGATTCTTGTTCCTTTTCTCTTTTGTTTGAATCTATATAGTCAATTAACGCAATTACGCCAATGCCAACTAAAAGAACAGCTAAAAAGGCTCCCATTTGTTTTGGAAAAATAAATAATAAAACTGCTAATACTAATGCTCCAGCCCAAATCATTTAAGCCACCGATTTATTTTCATGACATCAACAATAGTCATTTTATTCATTAATGTCCTTCCTTCAAAGTTGATGTGATGGAATGCTGTTCCAAATACTCTTGATTCCTACCCTCTCCAAACCCGACAGAATGGTGGGCTTTTCTATACTTCTATTTTTCCATTGCTTCTCACAGACAAATACCCACATAGCTCTACCCACGCTTTCAGGCGAGAATTGCCACTTGAGATATAACCTATTGCTCCAACAGCTATATTTACTTGGCTACAGGCTCATTATCTATCATCTTATTGCATTGCCTTTGTATATGCACCCAAAATATCCCCCAGCCTGACACCTTCAAGATAGTCCAGATAGTCATCCTCTAAATCACCCTCAAAAAATTCACATTTAGTTATTTGCGTTATTTAGCTTTTTTTATAGTCCTTCTCTTAGAAAGCGCTCGAGAATCGGCTGAAGGCAGCCTTAGCTATATTTACATTGAAATAGGTATAGTTTGGATATTGTCATGTTTTTTCAAGTTTATCACTTTCGAGCTTTTTTTGTTCCAGCCGTTCCCATCATTGCACTGGTCGCGGTATTGATAATTTCTTTTACCGGATCACGGTCAAGTCTTGCATAGATTGCGGTAGTGTTCTGGTTTTTATGGTTTCAGCTCTTTCCGGTGATTGCAAGAGATGCGCCTGCCTTAGCTTCCAACTACCCAATGTTCTTCGCAAATCGTGCTAGTTGATGCCGCACAAAATTCTTGTAAATTAGAGTATGGAAACGTTACCCACATAAAACAAGGAAATCCTTAATTATCCGGGCTAACAGGATTTTTCTTCGTGACTCGTAAACCACTATGGAGAATTGTTCGAAACCTATTTCGTGACTCTGAAACTATATTGGAGAATAGTTTGAATGTTATCGATTCGCGGTTATCTCTAAAGTCATATTCACATTTCCACTTTGTAATATCCTGTTTAATATCAAATTGATATGGGTGAAGATTTCGATCATTTAGCTCTGAGAGGAAATGAGCCCAGAGCTCTTTTGCTATTTCATTCTCGTGCTCGCTGGAGATTGCCAACATGCTGATAATTTGATTTATTGCTAAATTCTTATCATGAACTTCACTACTTGATTTTCTTGCCTTTTCAGGTTGTACTTTTTTGTATTTTTGTCCGTAGAGTAGGTCAGCCGCGGTTTCTTTGCTATGTAGTATCGCCAACCCTGACTTTTTGTCCTGTTCACCGAGCTCCGCGGCGTATTTAAGTACCCAAAGCCGGTCAATATCATCAACTAATCTGTCTGGAATATCTACGCTAACTATTTCTGGTTTGTTACCGTTTAGATAGCCTGGATAGTCTTCGATATACTGCAGAATCTGATCAGGAGTACATCTATCAGTAGATCTGTCTCCTATCTGTAACTTGGTCTGAATTTTCTTAAATTCTTTAATAATTAGGGGTGGCATCCATATGGGAAGTGTTCCACGTATTCCATCGTATGGTTCCGCACCTAATCTAGCAAGAGCCGTAATTTTTTCAAGTACACTTTTTGGTTGTTCATTATCTGCTATTTTGAAATCTGTTGCTCTTCTTAACAATTGATTTTCATGATCTTTGCGTGTGTCACCCCTTAATCTAGCAGCACCCATTATGACAGCCGTTGCCGTATTTACTGACTCGCGTACTGGCTCTAGATCAAGTCGAGCATAAATAGCGGTAGTGTCCTGGTTTTTGTGGTTCAGGCTCTTTCCAATAATAGCTAAGCTTGCACCAGTTCTCGCTTGCCAGCTGGCAAGCGTCCTTCTTAAATCATGGATGCGTAGATCGTCAATGCCAGCACGATTTAGAATACGCTTCCAGCTTTTTTTGGGCTCAATTAGATGTCCACTACGACCATTACCAGGAAAAACGAATGTTGTTGGCTCTGACGGATTTCTGTTACGTAATATAGTCAATGCTTCTGGCGACAATGTGATTGTTTGTGGGGTGCCGTTTTTGGTTTCCTCGATACGCCATTCTGCCCGTTTTAGGTTAATGTCTACCCATCTCATAGACAGTACGTTAGCACGTCTTGCGCCTGTTAATAGAGACAGCAAAAAGTAGTCCCGCATGGTGCTATTTTCTTCTTCTGCTAATGCTTGAAAGAACTTTCGAAGCTCGTCGCTTTGAATAAAGCGGTCACGGGAATGCTCTCTGTTTAGCCTAATGCCGAGTGCAGGGTTCGTTTGCCAGAGTCCAACCGAAATTGCCCAGCCAAATATACTTGAGACTAAGGCTTTCACTCGGTTTGCTGTAACTTGATGCCCAGCCTTGGTAATTTTGCCGTGTATGGCTGCGATACTAGATTGATCAATTGTAGACAGCTTCTTATTGCCTAATGGTCTTGCCAGATAAGTTTCATATTTGGACTTATCCTCCGCCCATGTTTTCTTAGCGGGCTTTGAATGACGCTCAAGATATTCAGCAAAGAGGTCAGAAAAAGTTAATCCCGACTTTCGTTCTCTTTTCACTTCACTAGGGTTTAAACCATTGGCAATGTCTGAGTTAATTTCAGCGGCCTTACGTCTTGCCTGCTTGATGGTCATATCAGGGAAGCGCCCCAGCGTAATGCGTTCAGGACCGCCACCTTTAGTTCGCCTATAAACGGAGAAAGTTACAGTACCATTGGAGGTAGTGCGAAGCTGTAAGCCTACTGTTTTAGAGTCAAGGTAGGTGCTGCGTTTGCCTGATTTGGGTGCTGGTAATGTGTTAATTGCTTCTTTGGTGAAGTTGATTCTGGTCGCCATGTTCGCCTCGGATAACATTTTGGGGTTACACTGGGGTTACGGTATAGATGAAATCTAGACTAATTTCATGTAACTTTATTAATGTCACTATAGGCTACGAGCCTTTATTTATCAAGTTTTGTTAACTATAGTCAATCTGTAGATATGATGTGGCTTTCGGATTCGTAATCAGTAGGCCGGAGGTTCGACTCCCCCAACAGCACTGATTAAACAAAGACTTGTGTTCAGCTACCTGGATCTTTGTCTTCTCATTGCTACTCTGTTGCTACCTTACAAGTAAATAAAGCATTTAAACCGCCATTAATACGGATAATGATATGCAAGATAAATGGGGATAGGGCGGCGACATATTTGGGTATTTGAGCTACTTCAGAAAGGGTTGGTCTGGTGTGTTTGTTCCAATGATAAGCACACACACGGCACCGTAGCCGCAACGAACATAGGTAAGCCTGTTGTGGCTTGTTTGGACATTGTTTCTGCAGCAACTTTATTTGACAAGATTGATAATAGGGTTCACGCACACCAGATCGTGCTCAAATCCACGAGGTCAGCTAAGCCGCTTTTTATCACGAGCGGCAGAGAGGCCGCCAACTTACGCGCGTTTGTCAAGGCATTACTGCCCGACGACCTTCAGGATCCCAAATTCGAAACAGCCCGGATGGCCGTGCAAAGCTGGTCCAACTGAGACGGCTTCAAATCATAGAATTCTAGATTAAGTGCAGCAGCGAAGTCAGCTACACGGTCTCCATGTCCAGGATCAGTCCATTCATTTTCACGCTGACTATCATGCAATAACGCGAATAACTCAACAACTAAGAGGTCTGCACATCTTGCCTTGCCAATTGCCAGGGTGTGATGACTAAACCCTGGCCCAGTGATTCGGCCCATGAACTCCTGTGCGGCTTATTCGAAACTGCTCAAGTACGGTTTTGAGCAGACCGTTTCGATCAAATTTCATTTCAGAATCAGCATTAATATGCTGACCCTTTCCGACTGATATTGTAAATGTCCCGCTATCAAAGGCCAAGATTCCTCCTGTGGATACCAGTTAACATCCTGTTCTTAGGTTACTTGAACACTAGCCGGCACATAACTGTAATATTATTACCAGTATAGCTTCCAGCAATCTGTAATCCTAGTAACTTCATTAGCCCATCGAGCATTGCCTTCCTTCATGCCAGCTTAAACTACGTAGTAGTTATTAGTGCCTCAACAACTCTTTGTGCGTGTGGTCTGATATGATACCTCCCGAGAAGCAATTGTTGACAAGTTACACATCGATGCAAACGTCCCTCTTGCGATTTCATCGTTTATTCTTAATGTAAGATATAGGTTTAAATTCATCCGTCATAGTAACAACAATACCCAAGAGTATAGAAATGAATAAAGAAAAAGCATTGTATTCTCAACTGAGAATTGAGGATATTAAAGAATTAAATACGGCTCTTATCGATTTGCACGATTTCCTGAACAGTCGCAATGTTGTTAACTTAGCCGGATCTATTTCTGGACTTCTTGATGAGATCGCATCAGCACAAACTGACTCTGAGAAGCTTTGTATAATAAATTCGCGGAATACAGAATTGCTATTACGCGGGGGAGTGGGGTCACTTATTAATTTATGTATTTGTGCTTTAGATGACCATATTACCGAAAATGAAAAAATTGATAATAAGAGATTAGCCAAACACAAGGATAGGTTAGGCGAATTATTTACTAGATAACTCCCTATATCAAAACAGTTTCTCAGATTGAGACTAGTACATAAGTGCGCATGTAGACACCTATCATAGAGGTATATTAGGTAACAATATTCACTCTCATCCATCGGTCTACACTGAATGTTAGCTTTTGGAACAAGGCAGACATTAGCTGAGTAGAAATACAACGTGGTGTGTAGGTGTGCTAATGGATCATCCAGTTAAAAACCAGGCTACCAAGAGAAAAAACGTACCCGGAATGCCCGCGCGAAAGCAGATGTCTAATTTTCGTGCTAGGGACTCTTTGTGGCTTATAAAATGACTACCTGCCGCCACCACCACGAGTAAAGTAAAAAGCACAAGAAACGTACTGCCGACGGTGAGAAAATCCAGGCGCGTCATGTACGGGAGCCGAGGAAGCAGGTTAGCTAGGACAAATCGAAGAGTAATTAAGGTTAAAACGGAACCCGTCGCCACCGCAACCCGGATGCTTAAATCCTCTCGTCTGATCCAAAAAGCTGCCGATGACATAATAACAATTACCGCCAGTGGTAACACCACCTGCCATAAATAATAACTGACATAGCGCTCGGCTTGAAACAGGAAAGTAAAAGATGCAACATTTGTCCCCTCGATCGGCTTGTAGGGAGCAACCACCGCCTTATACTTCAATATTTTCCAATCCCCCAACGACAAGTTTTCTGCAATTGCTCCGCCACCTTCGTTATGCATCTTTAGTAATTCTGGCTTGAACATTAAATTGCCCTCATCGTTTCCGGGCGATGCAAACTGGATAATAAAGTTTTGTTTATCCATCGGGAAATTAGCCAGCATCATCCGTTGAGACAATGCCCCTGTATAACGCTGGATATAAATCACCGTACCATCCGGGTGAACCTGAACGCTTTCAGGCAACGATCGGAAGCCCATTCCCAGCTGATTGACGAGTAAAATACTTGGGTTCCATACTTGATCCAGGGGGATTTGGCGTATCGCTACTTCTTTATTTGCAAGCCGTGAATCTTTCCAGCGAAGACGCAAATATACATTTGCAGTAATGCTTTGGGCGGCATCATTAACGTTATTGACGTCTATGACAAAAATCGCAAAGTATATTTCAGTCGGCCCTTTCAATTCATCCGGGCGCTTTGCTTTGGTCTCTTCCTCTTTGGTTTCCTTCTTGTAAGCTTCTGCACCCACATTCTTTATTGTTTCTTTAGTAACCTTCTTGATCGCCTTTTTCACCTCCTGTTCTGTTATCTTTTTGATGGACTCTTCCGTAGCTTTTTCTACAACCACCGTTTCATCTACCTCAGTTTCATCTGTCTCAGCACTGAAAATCGGAGAGTAAGGCACACAAACAAACACAACGATCAAAGCAAATAATAAATTTTTCAAAAAAATATTGGCCGTTCCTTCCCTCCTCTTCTGAATTTCGATAGTCATGTTCCACATCCCTTATTAATCTGGTCCGGTGGTTTCGGTTGAAACAATAGTGTATAAAAATACCAACTCATCCTAGTCATGTAAATTATAATTATTTTCTTTTATATAACTTTTTCCAGAGAGGGATCGGTGAACACCCTCTTTTGGCGCAAAATAGACATTTCATTAATTCCAGTTAATAGCACTTCTATGGAGTGTATGCGGCACATCTGATCTTGAACGCTACCCTATACTCTAAGAGGAGTAGGCTGCAAGCTCGATTCTTCTTGCCCAGTGTGCCATTAAATAAAGGGGTTGTTTAATAAACCAATCCTCTCTCCTTTCCCCAATTTTGGCCAAAAGTTTTTTGGAGGATCAAGGTTTGAATTAAGTGAGAGTGCCTGATGTTCAAGTCATTCACAGACAAACTCCTAGTCGTCAGTCAGTTATCATAAATCGACAGTTTTCGGTAACAATCGGTGAAGTATCTTTATTGCCTATTCCACGAGCTATCAGAGCAATAACACGTTTATCAGTTTCATAGCCAGCGTGCGCAGCAATCGGATTGGCATAGTCTATGCCAAATATCCCGCTAACTTCTGCCACGTTGATATTAATATTAGTCGTATGATAACAAAGCCTTGAGTCTATATAACGGTCCATAAAATCACTGGTTATTGTATAACTCAGTATGTCATTGGGGTCACTGAAAGCTATGATATCGGTTTCACTAAGTGTACGTAAATTGTAATGCTCTCCCTCCGCGCGGCAATAAGCGTCCCGTTGACCTGCAATTTCAGGTATATTTCGACCAAGCTGAAATAACGGCAGTTGATTAGCGAGCATAAAAATAGGCACACGCAATTGTTGAAATTCTTGCATAAATCTGTCGGCTTTCTTTGAAATTAACTTCATTCTTTCATCTTCTTTGTTACTAGACATT
>SPBV01000290.1 GCA_004525885.1 Nitrosomonadales bacterium | reverse complement strand
GGAAGCCTGGAACTATAAAAATAAGGAAGAGCTAGTCAAAGCCATGCATGAAAAATTAGTGATTTATCCTGGCCTGAAGTTTAATTTTTCACAAGTGATTCAGGACAACGTGGAAGAGGCTATTTCAGGCGCTAAAGGAGAAATAGCTATTAAAATTTTTGGTGAAAATCTTAAGATCCTTCAGGAAAAAGCTAATCAGATTACTAGTATTCTGAATTCCATAGAAGGAGCTACTGATGTAGCTGCTGAGCAGCAATCAGGACTAGCTCAATTACTTATATCCATAGATCGATCTAAAATTGCCCGTTATGGCATTAATATAGAAGATGTAGAAGATATAATTGCAACAGCAGTAGGGGGAAAAGCTGCTACACAAATACTCGAAGGTGAACGTCGTTTTGACGTTACAGTACGTCTTATAGGCTCGGCACGTGATTCAGTGGGGACGATTGAAGACATTACTGTGCGAGCATCAAATGGCGCTTATATCCCATTAGCTGAATTGGCTGAAATTAAGGTTAGCCAAGGTGCTTCACGTGTTAGCCGCGAAAATAATTTACGCTGTATTGCTATCAAATGTAATCTTATTGGGCGTGATCTAGGTAGTTTCGTAGCAGAAGCAAAGGAAAAAATTGCTGAACAAGTTGAACTTCAACCTGGATACCACATCAACTGGAGTGGTCAATTTGAGAACCAGCAACGGGCAATGCACCGACTATCATTTATCGTCACAATCAGTTTAATTTTGATTTTCGTACTTCTATTTTGGGCCTTCCAATCTGTTAAGAGTGCCACTCTAATTTTGTTAAGCGTACCTTTTGCAATTATTGGTGGGCTGATAGCTTTGCTGCTGACTGGTATACACCTAAGCATATCGGCTGCAGTTGGGTTTATCGCGCTGTTCGGGATCGCTGTACAAAATGGCGTGATTTTGCTAACTAAAATTAATTTGTATAGACGTGAAGGTATGCCACTACTTGAAGCTATTCTGCAAGGTTCTGTAAGTCGTTTGCGTCCAGTGGTAATTACCGCATTGATGGCAATGTTAGGACTGTTACCCGCTGCACTTTCGACCAGCATTGGGTCAGAGACTGTAAAACCTTTTGCTGTCGTTATCATTGGTGGATTGATTACAGCTACGCTATTAACCTTGACCATGCTCCCTTTACTCTACCGAAGCTTTGAAGAACAACACAAAATCTGAGGCTCTACCATGAAAGAAATACGCGCTTATATACAGCCCTTCATGCTACCGAAACTTACTCAGGCACTACTAGAAATTCCTAATTTTCCCGGAATAAGTGTGTCTGATTGTGAGGGTTTTGGACATGAAAGGTATCTCGATAAACAGGACTACACACCATATGTGCCAAAAAAACGTATTGAAATATTTGTTCCTGACGAATTAGTAAATGTTATTTTCAGTACGATAATGGCAGTTACCAATACTCATCAACGCGGTGCAGGCATGGTCTATGTAATCAATGTTGATAGAAGTGGACGCATTAGTACTGGTGAGGAGGAACAAGACTCTCCTAACAAAATTAGCAGTTAGATTTAAATATCCAGATAACAGAAGATATAATTACAACAGGATAGAGTCCTGCAAGAAAAGAGCGTTTCAGAGTCTACGTTCATTCGGATTACCCAGATCCGATATAGAATCAAGCAAGGGCGGCGGGAATCGAACTGTAGCCTGTAACCATATTTCGCGAATGCCAACTTTCGACCCAAAACATGAATTCAGAGATAAATTATATAATCTACTGCAATATTAACTAATTTAGTAAAATACAGGTCAGACTAATTTTTAGTCTATATAAATAATATTTATTATGTCTAAAAACATCTCCGTATACTTGCTTTTAAGCCTGCCTTTACTACTACCTGCCTGTGACAATAATAAACAAGAAGCAGATAATCTTACTCACAAATCAGCTTCAATAGATAAACAAAGTAAACTTTATACTTTGCCTGGCCTTGATCATGGTTTATTAGAATCACCAATCAACATTCTCTCTTTCAAACAAAAAACAACCGACGCACATGAAGTGACTTTAAATTTTCAAGACAAGATAAAAGCCATAAAAAATCTGGGCCACACTGTACAGTTAGATTTTTCTGAAGGCAGCACTATATCTTATGCAGGACTTATTTATTCCTTTAAACAATTACATTTTCATACGCCATCTGAACACCTTATTGATGGCATGACCTTTCCAATGGAAATGCATGTTGTCACCAGCATCCCGGGCAAAAATGAAAATGATCTCCCACGTTACCTGGTGGGCGGATTTTTATTCAAAATGGGCCGGGCCAATAAGTTTATTGATGACTTTTTAAACGAAACACCAAAAACTACGCATGCCACTGCATCGTTAAAGCCAGGCATGGTTAATTTGTCAAATCTATTTTCTGGTATGGAACAGAGAGATATGAAAAACTATTATCATTACCGCGGATCGTTAACCACGCCGCCGTATTCCGAGACAGTCGAGTGG
>SPBV01000111.1 GCA_004525885.1 Nitrosomonadales bacterium | reverse complement strand
GATTACCGCTATTTTCCCGACCCAGATTTATTGCCACTAGAAATATCTCTAGATTGGATCGAAGAAATTAGAAAATCTATGACGGAGCTTCCACTTTTACGTTATTCACGCTTTATAGATTCAAAAGTTGACCCTAATGGTAAAGCAACTTACGCACTCTCCAAGTATGATGCAATGATGTTAACTGCTGATATAGGCACAGCCAATTATTTCGAAAAAGTAGTAAAAATTGTTGGCAGTAGAAATGCAAAGATTTGTGCTAATTGGGTGATTGGAGAGATCGCTGCACGTTTAAATCAAAACGATAAAGATATCACTACTTCACCAGTTTCTCCTAGGCAACTAGCAGAGTTAATATTACGTATCTGCGATGGGACTATTTCTGGAAAAACCGCTAAAGATATATTGGGTGCTATGTGGCATGAAGAGCATGGCGCTTCTGCTGATTCAATTATTGAAGCAAAGGGACTGAAGCAGATCTCAAATAGCAATGAAATTTCGCAACTTGTTGACACGGTTCTTATCAATAACCCTCAGCAGGTCTCTGATTTCTGCAAGGGGAAAGAAAAGGCTTTTAACTTCCTGGTTGGCCAGGTCATGAAAGCTACTAAGGGAAAAGCAAATCCTGCTCAAGTTAATGAGATTTTAAAGGAAAGGATTAATAAGAAAAGTCAGGAATAAAATCTGCGAACAGCCTTGCTTTGTGTAGCTATAGCTGCTCGCAGTAACGACCGCGCATAGGCTTAGGGGCGACCACCAGAAAGTGGAAATGGCCAGCTGGAAACTGCTGGGGTAACTGGAGTAGATGAACCTACTGGTGCTTTTTTCTTAGCTACCACTTTTTTTGCTGGTGCTTTTTTCGCTACCACTTCTTTCGCTACTGCTTTTTTTGCTGGTACTTTTTTCGCTACTACTTTTTTCGCAGCTGGTTTTTTCGCAGCTGGTTTTTTCGCAGCTGGTTTTTTCTTAGCCACTACTTTTTTTGCTACTACTTTTTTCGCAGCTGGTTTTTTCTTAGCCACTACTTTTTTTGCTACTACTTTTTTCTTAGCTACTACTTTTTTTGCTACTACTTTTTTCGCAGCTGGTTTTTTCTTAGCCACTACTTTTTTTGCTACTACTTTTTTTGCTACTACTTTTTTTGCTACTACTTTTTTTGCTACTGGTTTCTTGGTAGTTGCCATTTCAACCTCCAAATTAAAGTTACATAAAATTAGAACTCATTACATCTACTACACTTACTGCATACTCAATTATGGAGCAACTAAAAGATACTACGTGTTTCACTCTCCAAATTGTGCATCAGTTCTTTTAATGCAGCATAGCTTCCTGGGCTTTGCTAGCAAGGTATTCATGGAGCACGTTGGAATCCAGATCAATTCCTCCTTCCCAAGACACCGTTTCTTTTATCGGATCAATATTGATTTTCTTGAATATCTCAATATCTCTCCATGCGCTAAAAATTCCAACGCCAACTAAATCATATAAATTTACTATACCCTTTACTCCATCGTCAAACTGTAACCACAGGCTGTAATCATTATTAGCGCAACAAGATATAATTCGATGCATTAATCCATTTCCTTATTTTAATCCCAGTTTAGCGCACCGCCAGTTTGGTATTCAGTAACTCTGGTTTCAAAAAAATTCTTTTCTTTCTTTAAGTCATTCATTTCAGACATCCATGGAAATGGATTTTTAGCGCCAGGGTAGAGTGTGTCTAGGCCAATCTGCTGGCATCTGCGGTTGGCAATATAGCGTAAGTATTCTTTAAACATTGGGGCATTCATACCTAAAACACCTCGCGGCAGTGTGTCTTCAGCATATCGGTACTCTAGCTCTACCCCTTTCTGCATCAGTTCATTAATTTCGTCTCGGAATTCTTTTGTCCAAAGATGCGGGTTTTCCATCTTGATTTGATTAATTACATCAATACCAAAATTACAGTGCAAAGATTCATCTCGTAAAATATATTGGTATTGTTCCGCTGCGCCAGTCATCTTATTTTGTCTTCCTAATGCCAGGATCTGGGTAAAGCCAACATAAAAAAATAGTCCTTCCATGATACAGGCGAACACGGCTAAGCTTTTTAATAACTTTTGATCGGATTCTGGTGTGCCGGTCTTGAATTGTGGATCAGTGAGCGTATCAATGAATGGGATCAGAAATTCATCCTTGTCACGGATTGACGCTATTTCATGGTAGGCGTTGAAAATTTCACCTTCGTCTAACCCAAGGGATTCTACGATATACTGATAAGCATGAGTATGAATCGCCTCTTCAAACGCTTGGCGTAAAAGATATTGACGACATTCCGGGTTAGTGATGTGACGGTACGTCCCAAGCACGATATTATTGGCTGCTAGCGAATCAGCAGTAACAAAAAATCCCAGATTACGTTTGACTAAACGACGTTCATCTTCAGTTAATCCATTAGGGTCTTTCCAGAGGGCGATGTCACGACTCATGTTAATTTCCTGGGGCATCCAGTGATTAGCGCAGGCGGAAAGATATTTTTCCCATGCCCATTTGTACTTAAATGGCACCAATTGGTTGACATCCGACTGACAATTAATAATTCTCTTGTCTTCTACTGCCACACGACGATTGACGTTAGTAGCCACAGATTGTTCGCTATCCTTATTCCTATAATTTGCAGTTTCAATGTCCTTAATGCCAGCTATAGAACTATCGGTTTGCAAGCTTGGATTGAAAGTTGTTAACACTCGCGCGCCACTCAATCCCCCTTTAAGCATTGGGGACTCCAATTGCGCCTGCTCATCCTCAAATGTCAGCATATTTTTCTCCTTTCGTTTCTAGTGTTACGCACATTACTGGCACGACTCACATTCAGCATCATCGATTGAGCAATACTTCAAATAATCCGCTTCCGGTACCGCATTCATTGCAGCTACACCCCCATCCGCAGATACTGCATTTAAGGTGCCTACCTTGACCGTGGATTTCTCTGCTGATGTTGCGCCTAGTGTACGAAGATAGTAGGTGGTCTTTAGACCACGTAGCCATGCGAGCTTGTAGGTTTCATCTAATTTTTTGCCTGAAACACCCGCCATGTATATATTGAGTGACTGCGCTTGATCAATCCATTTCTGTCGTCTTGCTGCAGACTCAATTAACCACTGTGGCTCGATTTCAAATGCGGTAGCGTAAAGTTTACGAATATCAGTTGGCACCCGGTCTATTTTACTTAGAGCACCATCAAAATATTTGAGATCAGCGATCATCACTTCGTCCCAAAGGCCAAGTTCTTTTAGGTCTGCCACTAGGGATTTGTTGGCAATAGTGAACTCTCCTGACAGATTAGATTTTACGTAGAGATTTTGATAGGTTGGCTCAATGCAAGCAGACACACCAATAATATTGGAAATGGTTGCAGTCGGCGCAATAGCCAAACAATTAGAATTGCGCATGCCATATTTTTTAATACGTTTTCGCAGTTCATCCCACTCTAACGTAGTTGACCTATCTACTTCGACATAGCCTCCGCGCTCTTCCTTCAACAGGTCAAGAGTATCTTGAGGCAGGATTCCACGATCCCATAGGCTTCCATGGTAGGAAGCATAACATCCGCGCTCTTTAGCTATTTCGGTAGAGGCCCAGTAAGCATGATAAGCTACTGCCTCCATTGAGCGGTCAGCAAATTCTATTGCGTCCTCAGAAGCATAGGGAATGCGTAACATGTGTAGGCAGTCTTGAAAACCCATGATACCTAGTCCTACCGGGCGATGCCTGAGATTGGAATTACGTGCTTTTTCAACAGCGTAAAAATTTATATCGATTACATTGTCCAGCATACGCATGGCAGTACTGATGGTTTGTTTGAGCTTGTGCATGTTTAGTTTTCCGTCTTTGATGTGCGTCACCAAATTGACAGATCCCAGATTACATACAGCGATTTCCTGATCATTTGTATTCAGGGTAATCTCGGTACAAAGGTTAGAACTGTGTACTACACCTTCATGATTTTGAGGTGAGCGAATATTGCACGGATCCTTGAAAGTAATCCACGGATGCCCAGTTTCAAATAACATACTAAGCATCTTGCGCCACAGTTGTTGCGCAGGAATTTTCCTATACAGACCAAATTCCCCACGTTCAATCTTCTCCTCATAAGCAAGATAAGATTGTTCAAATTCTTTACCAAACTTTTCATGAAGGTCAGGTACGTCCGAAGGCGAGAATAGAGTCCACTCCTCACCTTTCATTACTCGTTTCATGAATAGGTCAGGAACCCAGTTTGCGGTGTTCATGTCATGGGCCCGGCGGCGGTCATCGCCAGTATTCTTGCGTAGCTCTAGAAACTCCTCTATATCCAAATGCCATGACTCTAAGTAAGAGCAAACTGCCCCCTTACGTTTACCACCCTGATTTACTGCCACGGCAGTATCAGAGACGACTTTTAGAAAGGGCACTACACCTTGCGATTTACCGTTGGTTCCTTTGATATATGAACCCATCGCTCGCACAGGCGTCCAGTCATTACCTAATCCTCCAGCGTACTTAGCAAGTAGGGCATTCTCTTTGATTGATTCGAAAATACCATCAAGGTTATCCGGAACTGTTGAGAGATAACACGAAGATAATTGAGAACGACAAGTGCCAGAATTAAACAAGGTTGGCGTTGAACTCATGAAATCAAAATTTGAGAGAATATGGTAGAACTCAATAGCCCGCTCCTCGCGGTCAGCCTCATTCAGCGCAAGTCCCATCGCCACACGCATAAAGAATGCTTGTGGTAATTCAATACGCTGATCTTGCACATGCAAAAAATAACGATCATACAAAGTTTGTAGGCCAAGGTAATCAAATTTAAAGTCACGGGAAGCATCAAGCGTTTTTGCTAGGCGGGGCAGATCAAACTCTGCTAATCGTTTGTCCAGTAATTCAGCATTGATACCACGCTTAATGAAACTAGGAAAATAATCTAAATAGCGGGATACCATCTCTTGCTGAGCCACTTCTTCTCCTAATACTTCTAGACGAATGCTATGTAATAAGAGCCGCGCGGTGACATAGCCATAAGCCGGCTCTTTTTCGATCAATGCACGTGCCGAAAGAATGACCGACTTCCTTACCTCTTCCACCGGCACCCCATCGTACAGGTCTTTTAACGTGGCTTTAAGTATCAGTTCGCTGTTTACGGTCTTACCCAAGTCTATACATGAAGATTCAATCAGTGCCAGCAATTGTTTAGTATCTAGCGGAGTCTTGCGGCCATTTTCCAGTACATGCAGAACACTAACTGATGTTTCTGTCGTAGCATTCTCTTTTTGTTTTGCTCGTTCTCGCGTTCGATCCTCTCGGTACAGTACATAAGCACGCGCCACATCATGCTCACCAGAACGCATCAGAGCAAGTTCTGCTTGATCTTGAATATCTTCTATATGAAAAGTTCCACTTACAGGATGGTGTCGAACTAACGCGCTAACCACATCATCAGTTAAACGTATTACTGCTTCCCGTACTCTGGCAGATGCCGCACTCTGACCACCATTAACAGCAATAAACGCCTTAGTCATGGCAATCGAAATTTTATTTGGCATGAATGAAACTACTGAACCGTTGCGACGAATTATTTTGTATTGGGAATATCGTGAATCTTGGTAAGAGGCAGCGGAAGATAAATCTTGCTTCGATACTCCTGTGAAGCTAGTACTGTTTGTTGCAAGCTGCATAATCTTGTTTCTCCCCTATCATTTTTACGTGGGAAAACTGTGTTTCCCATCGATCCAGCTAGCTGTTGTATTTAACGCCTAAACACTACATATAGTGTTTAATAAAACAAAACGGAACTACCTCTGGTTAGTTATTAATTTTTCTAATTCTAGTTCGTTGAAAGAAAATTGCAAGCGTTTCTTATAAAAACATTTCATAAGAAGAGTATTTGGCAATATGATTTGCTCCTGAGAGAGGAAAATCAGCAAGAAAATTATTTTAATAGTAGATATTTATTGTATAGAACGTATTCGGTAAGTATATTGTG
>SPBV01000302.1 GCA_004525885.1 Nitrosomonadales bacterium | reverse complement strand
GTAACAAGCTAATCTTCCGGCCGCAAATGGGGGAATAGAATTACGTCACGAATACTGGGGCTATCGGTAAGCAACATAACTAACCGATCTATGCCGATACCTTCACCCGCAGTAGGCGGGAGACCATGTTCTAGTGCGCGAATATAATCGGCATCGTAGTGCATAGCTTCTTTATCACCTAATTCCTTAGCACGCACTTGCTCTTGGAAGCGTGTTGCTTGATCTTCTGGATCGTTCAATTCAGAGAATCCGTTGGCGATTTCTCGTCCAGTAATATAAAGTTCAAAGCGATCAGTTATTTCCGGGTTGTTGTCATTACGGCGTGCTAGAGGAGAGACATCTGATGGATAATCAATAATAAAAATTGGATCAATCAATAAGTGTTCAGTTGTTTCGTCAAACAGGGAAAGCTGTAATCCGCCAATTCCGCCTTCCGGTTTGTAAGAAATATTGAGCGTTTTTAATTTGCCGATTAGGAATGTACGATCGTTGAGTTGTACATCAGTATATTCTGGATGAAATTTTTGGATTGCTTGAGTGATAGATAGTCGCAAGAATGGATGCGCGAGATCAATTTTATGTCCCTGATAAGAGATTTCTGTTGTGCCTAAAACTTTCATCGCTATATCACGGATCAGTGTTTCAGTAAGATCCATTAGGTATGTATAATCCTGGTAAGCCTCGTAAAATTCCAGCATGGTGAACTCAGGATTGTGGCGAACAGAAATACCCTCGTTTCTAAAGCTACGGTTTATTTCAAAAACCTTCTCCATCCCGCTTACTACCAAACGTTTTAAATACAGTTCTGGCGCAATACGCAAATAAAGGTCCATATCCAGCGCATTGTGATGTGTGACAAAAGGTCGTGCTGCCGCACCACCTGGGATAGGGTGCATCATTGGTGTTTCTACTTCTAGATAACCTCGCTCAACAAAAAATTCTCGTACAGACTGAATAATCTTAGATCGCGCTATAAATACCCTACGTGTATCCTCATTGGAGATTAGATCAAGGTAACGCTGGCGATATTTTTGTTCCTGATCGGTCAGGCCATGAAATTTTTCTGGTAAGGGACGTAATGATTTAGTTAGTAGGCGCAAGCTTGTCACACGCACCGATAGTTCACCAGTCCTGGTTATGAAAAGTGTTCCTTGTGCACCTAAAATATCACCTAAATCATAATGCTTGAATGCAGCATGAGTAGACTCACCAGCAATATCGTTGGTGATATAAAGTTGAATATGCCCACCCATATCTTGAATGGTGGCGAAGCTTGCTTTACCCATCACGCGTTTTAGCATCATGCGCCCGGCCACTTCTACAGATATTGGGTCTTTCTCTAGAATATCATTTGATTGGTTGCCATGTTTTTGGTGGAGATCTGACGCCAGATTATTACGGCGAAAATCATTTGGAAAGGCAATGCCTTCCTGACGCAAAGCAGCCAATTTGGCGCGACGATCTTCAATAATCTGATTGGTGTCTTGTGGCAGTTTTTGTTCTTGTTCACTCATTTCTTGACCTCAAAAAACGATTAGTCTTGGGTATATATGGCGCCAATTATAGCGTTGTGTAATACTCTTCGCTATCATGACACTGAATCAAACACAGATAAGATTTTTCTTGAGCTTCAAAACTTATGCCACCTATAGTTATAGTAAGTATTAAGCTGTTGGGAAACAGTATAGATGGCATACATGAGTGCAGCAGTATTCTACTATGGAAAATTTAGAGAAATTGGATCTGGCCGAGTTGAAACATAAATTATCCGTTGAACAGTTTGAGTTCACACAGCAAAACGGTACGGAACAGCCTTTCAAAAATGAGTATTGGAACAATTATAGGCCGGGTCTCTATGTAGACGTGGTATCGGGTGAGCCGCTTTTTAGTTCGCTGGATAAGTTTGATTCGGGTACTGGTTGGCCAAGTTTTACGTGCCCAATTAAGCATAATGGGGTCGTAGAAAAGAAAGATTACAAATATGGTGTGGCGCGAATTGAAGTGCGATCAGGGCAAGCTGATTCGCATCTAGGCCATGTGTTTAACGACGGACCAGGGCCGACAGGGAAGCGTTACTGTATCAACTCGGCATCTTTACGATTTATCCCACTAGAGAATATAAGTGAAGAAGGGCATGGAGTTTATTTAGATACTTTTATAAAAGTAGGATTGATCAAGTCAAATGTTAATGACTTGAAGGAATAAATCTAAACTTTGTGTAAAATATCTTGGGCCCCATCCTCCAGAGTTGTCGATAACCAGGAGAAGAACAAATCATAAATTGCAGTGGTGTTTCTTTATAACTATGGGTCAAGTTCCTTGTTTCAAACTTTCCCGAATAAAATCATCCAGCACGCCATCAAGTACCCCTTGAGTATTGCC
>SPBV01000151.1 GCA_004525885.1 Nitrosomonadales bacterium | reverse complement strand
CCGCACAAGGTTTTTACCGGAGGCCGTCCCACCACTTCCATTCTGTTTAATAAACTAGACCCTAAAACATTGGGCTCACTTATTGCACTTTATGAACATAAGGTATTTGTACAAAGTGTGATTTGGAATGTGAATCCATTCGATCAGTGGGGAGTGGAACTTGGCAAACAGCTTGCTGGGAAGATTTCAGATGAACTGAAAAATAATAAACAAATAACATCTCATGATTCTTCTACAAACGGACTCATAAACTATTTCAAGATGAACCGTTAACAGTAGCCGTATGGAGAGAGGGCCAGATGTCAGTACGTTATGTTGTTTTATGGGAAAAATACTGAGAGGGAAAGTAATACAGGCCTTTTAATTTTATTGATATCAAGAAAATTTACACGAAGAATATATAAAATAACTCATTTATGCCGTCCACCCCGTTAAGTCAAGATCTAAATGTTCTATTCATCACATCCGAGGTCTATCCTCTAATCAAGACCGGTGGTCTGGGTGATGTAAGTGCAGCGTTGCCAGCTGCGCTCCGGGAATTAGGCGTGGACATTCGTCTTGTGATTCCTGGCTATCCGAAAGTGCTCGCTGGATTACGATATAAGCGTAAGGTTACGGGGTTTCCTGAACTCTCTCATTTTCCACCATTTGTATTATGGTCGGCAAGATTACCAGCAGGGAAAGGCGCATCTAAGGGCGTTCCAATATTCGTCATTGACTGCCCAATCCTTTATCAGCGCGTGGGTGGACCATACACCGATACAGCGGGAAAGGACTGGCCAGATAATGCGCTACGTTTTGGTCTTCTCTCAAAAATCGGTGCAATCTTAGCAAGTGAAGCCAGTCCTCTTAACTGGCGTCCTAATATTGTTCATTGCAATGACTGGCAAAGCGGCCTTACTCCAGCATACTTGCATTTTTTTCAAGAAAGAAAGGTGGTCTCATTGATGGCAATACACAATCTTGCTTTTCAAGGTGTGTTTCCACCTAGCGCCCTAGCTCAATTGGATTTACCTGCCACCAGTTTTAACATTAACGGCATCGAATACTATGGTGATATATCGTTTCTTAAGGCAGGCCTTTATTACTCTGATCACATCATTACGGTCAGCCCCACATATGCCAAGGAAATTCAAAGTGCACCATTGGGTTTTGGTTTGCAGGGATTATTGGCAAGTCGTAGCGATCATATCAGTGGCATTATCAATGGCATAGACAGTGTCGAGTGGGATCCAGCAACAGATCCTTATCTTGCTCAAAATTATACTATTAAGGGGATTGCTGCTAAAGGCATTAATAAAAATGCTTTACAACAAATGATGGGATTAGTTATTGATCCAGATATCCCGTTGTTTGGTATGGTAAGTCGCCACACTTATCAGAAAGGTTGTAATTTATTATTACAAGTGGCACCATTTTTATCCAAGATGCCTGCACAACTAGTTATTCTGGGCAGTGGTGAGGTGGGTCTGGATCGGGAATTAGCAGCGTTGGAGAAGAATTATTCGGGGAAAATTGCCGTACGCATAGGTTTTGATGAAACGCTGTCGCACTTGATCGAAGGCGGCGCAGATAGTTTTCTAATGCCTTCACATTTTGAGCCATGTGGTTTGAACCAAATGTACAGTCAACGCTATGGCACGCCACCGTTAGTACATGCTACCGGTGGTCTACTTGATACCGTAGTAGATTGTACGCCTGCGACGCTTGCTGATGGAACCGCAAGCGGTTTCTTATTTTATGAAATGAATCCAGAAAGTTTTCTTGCAGGTATTCAGCGTGTTATTGATTCTTACCACAATAAAGAAACATGGGTCAGTTTACAAAGAAATGGCATGGCAAAGGACTTCAGTTGGAAGCCAAGTGCCACCGCCTACCGAGATATTTATTTATCAGTACTATCTAGAAAATTAAAGTAGCAACACGTCAATCCTGATAACAAAAGATAGGAGGAGGTAGCCTACTCTCTTGTTTCTTAATTGTAATATTAGTTTATAACCATAACATCATACCCATTTCTAATGGATGTGTGAGTAATGGGTGATTCGGATATATGCGGATACTACATTCGAGCTTGCCACATAAATCTGGTGCTATACTTAGCTCAAATAAGCGTTCTCCAGATGCCTCAGTTCCGGAGGTTTGGAATCTATAGTGTTTAAAATCACATGGTTGAGGATTCTTAACCAGGCGACAAATCAGCAACTCTACCACCACGTCTTTCGGTTCTAAGCCATTTAATTCCGATACAACTTTAAAATATAATGCATCACCGAAATTGATACGCTTGCGTGGTGTATCTAGACGTTTTAGTGTTACTCCATCCCAAGCGTTTTTTACCTTTGTTTTCCAGGAAGAGACTTTTCTGGCATTATCAAAGTTATTTTCAACATAAAGTGTACCCCGCCTACTAGCAGGTAGATAGAAATTTTTTACGTATTCATCTACCATGCGTGAAGCATTGTAGCGTGGTAATAGGGATGCCATGGAGTGTTTCACCATTCTTACCCATTCAGGAGAATAACCTGATTTATCGCGACTATAATAGAGTGGTATTACTTGGTCTTGCAGAATTTCATAGAGTGTCCGACTCTCCTGTTTATCGCGTAATGCAGGATCCATATCTGCTGGCCCTGGCTTGATTGCCCAACCATTTTTCCCGTCGTAACCTTCTCCCCACCAGCCATCAAGCACGCTTAAATTAATTGCCCCATTGATTCCCGCTTTCATCCCTGAGGTTCCACTTGCTTCCAACGGGTACACCGGATTGTTGAGCCATACATCAACCCCCGCTACGAGTCGCCTGGCAAGACGAAGGTCGTAGCCCTCAACTAGCAGAAGCCTTCCTTCAAATTCTGGCAAACGTGCAAAATCACTAACGCGCCGAATCAAATCCTGCCCAGGCTTATCTACTGGATGCGCCTTCCCAGCAAAGATTAATAATACTGGGCGTTCTTGGTCGAGTATGATTTCTCGTAGTCTATCCAAATTCTCGAATAACAGCGCAGCACGTTTGTAAGTGGCGAAACGGCGTGCAAATCCAAGTGTCAGGATATTGGGATTAATAGGATCTGCAAACTTGAGCATTCGATCAAGATGTGTTTCAGAACCTAGATTTCTAAAATTTTGTGTAGCTAACCGGTCTCGTACACCATAAAGCATGCTCGATTTTAGTGTCTGCCGCGCACTCCAGAATAAGTGATCAGGTATCTTGTCGATACGCGACCAGTATTCAGTGTCACATATTTTATTGCGCCATTCCTGGCCGAGATGGCGGTCGAACATAGTAAACCACTCTTGTGCTAGAAAGGTTGGCACATGTATGCCATTAGTAATATATGTAAGTGGGTTTTCTTTTGGTTCAATCTGCGGCCATAGGCCACGACAAATATTTGCTGACACCCCCCCATGTATTTTGCTTACGCCATTGTGCGAACGAGTGCCGCGAATGGCTAAGGCTGTCATATTGAAATCTGTGGTTTCTGGGATGTGGCCTAGATCCATGAATTCTTTATGAGTAATTTTGAGGTCATGATAGAACTCCTTAAAATATGTTTCCATCATAGTCTCACTGAAGTGATCATGTCCCGCAGGTACTGCAGTATGAGTCGTAAACACTGTATTTACTGCAACTGCTTCATGTGCGCTTGCGAAATCTAGGCCTTGCAATACTAGAGTGCGTGTACGTTCCAGCATCATAAATGCCGCATGACCTTCATTGATATGCCAAACTGTTGGCTTCACTCCCACTTCCTCCAAGGCACGTACGCCACCAATACCCAGAACGATTTCCTGCTCAATTCGCATAGTCTTGTCACCACCGTAGAGTTGATGGGTAATGTAACGGTCCTGTGGTGAATTTTCTTGTAAATCAGTATCGAGTAGATAAAGTCGTACATGACCTAGGATTGCCTGCCATACTTTTACCAATACTTTGCGTTTAGGCAACTCTACTTCAACATGTATTTCCGATCCGTTCTCGCGTAACACAGGGGCTACTGGGAAGGCATCGAAATCTGAATCAGTGTAGGTAACTTGTTGAGTGCCTTCTTCGTCAATGGTCTGAGAAAAATATCCTTGGCGGTAAAGTAAGCCAACCCCGATAAATGGTAGGCGCATATCACTCGCTGCTTTGCAGTGGTCACCAGCCAAAATTCCGAGACCGCCGGAGTAAATGGGAAAGCTTTCATGGAAACCAAATTCGAAACAAAAGTATGCCACTAGATCATGTGGGAGAAAACCAGTTGTGTGGCCAATTTTCACTAACTTTTAATGATACGAATCGTATGCCGATAGAATGCTATTGTAATTTGCCATAAATACTTGATCTTCGGCCGCCTGTAGTAGGAGAGATTCATCTACTCTTTTGAGAAAATCTTTTGGATTGTGGCCTACTGCTTTCCACAGTTTATGGTCCAGTCTGGAAAATAAGGTGCGGGTTGAGCGGTCCCAACTGTACCAAAGATTGTTAGCTAACTCCTCCAAACGCGCTAAACGAGGGGGAATCTTTGGATTGACTACGATGATGAAAGGGGTTCCAGTGGACATACGTAACTCTCCTTGGTAGGGAACTATGAATGAAGCGATTTTTTACGGGGTTCCTACGTCTTAATAAAATGCTCACGGTAAT
>SPBV01000241.1 GCA_004525885.1 Nitrosomonadales bacterium | reverse complement strand
TCTCCACGCAGGGTACGACATGCATTAATTATTTCTTTAAGCGTATCAATTTTCCCCATAGTATCTTTGTTAACGCTTGCTAAATCAGCTTTAGGGTATGATTGGAGCATAATACTTGCGCTGTGTTTGCCTGCTAACGGGGATATTTTCTGCCACAGTTCTTCAGTAATGAAAGGGATAATAGGATGAGCAAGTCGCAACGTTGTCTCTAGCACACTTACTAAAGTGTGGCGAGTAGAACGTTGTATTGAATCATTATTCCCATTTAACTGCACCTTTGCAAACTCAAGGTACCAGTCGCAATATTCGTCCCAAACGAATTCATATACTTCGCGTGCTGCCACATCAAAACGATAATCATGAAATGCTTGTTCTACTAAGCTCACTGTTTGCTGTAAGCGTCCAATAATCCACTTGTCTGTAGCAGAAAATTCAAGCGGTAAACTCTTGTCCAAACCTACATCTTTTTCTTCGCAATTCATTAATACATATCGGGTTGCGTTCCACAATTTGTTGCAGAAATTCCGATAACCTTCGCATCGCTGCAAATCAAATTTTATATCTCTCCCATGTGAGGCAAGGCTAGCAAAGGTAAAGCGCAGCGCATCGGTGCCAAATGCAGCAATACCATCAGGATAGTTTCTTCGTGTTATTCTTTCGATAGAGTCCGCCTGTTTGGGGTTCATCAATCCGGTAGTACGTTTGGCAATTAGAGATGGTAAAGTGATTCCGTCTATAAGATCTAACGGGTCAAGCACATTGCCCTTGGATTTGCTCATTTTTTGCCCTTCCGAATCTCGAATCAGGCCAGTTACGTAGACTTCGTGGAATGGCACCTTCCCTGTAAAATACAGAGACATCATCACCATACGCGCTACCCAGAAAAAGATTATATCGAAACCTGTAACCAGTACTGAAGTTGGTAGGAATGTATTGAGTTCCGGTGTCTTTTCAGGCCAACCCAGAGTAGAGAACGGCCATAGTGCTGAGGAGAACCAAGTATCTAGTACGTCTTCATCTTGTGTAAGAATACGATTACCCGCTTGCTGTTGTGCTTCCTCCAGACAGTGAGCTACGTAAATGTTTCCATCTTCGTCATGCCACACTGGGATTCGATGTCCCCACCATAATTGGCGTGAAATACACCAATCCTGGATATTTTCCAGCCACTGGTTGTAAACATGAGTCCAGTTTTCCGGAATAAATTTTATTTCTCCGCTTGCCACGACTTCTAGCCCACGTTTAGCTAGACCTTGCATTGCCACATACCACTGGTCGGTAAGCATTGGTTCTATAATGGCGTTCGTACGGTCGCTACGCGGCACCATCAATTTATGCGGCTTGGTTTCAACTAGTAGCCCCTGTGTTTCTAGATCAGCAATAATTCTTTTTCGAGCATCAAAACGGTCAAGGCCCTGATATTCAGAAGGTGCAAGATCGTTTATCTTTGCATCTAGTGTAAGAATGCTGGACAGAACAAGATTGTGTCGTTGACCTATCTGATAATCATTGAAATCATGTGCTGGAGTGATTTTTACACACCCAGTTCCAAAATTTGGGTCTACATAAGCGTCCGCAATGACAGGAATACTGCGTTGACATAGTGGCAGGCACACGCGACTGCCAATTAAATGCTGATATCGTAAATCATCCGGATGCACAGCTACGGCCATATCGCCCAGCATAGTTTCGGGGCGGGTGGTGGCGACAACCAATCCTTCAGTTTTATTTAACTCACCTTCAAATGGATAGCAAATATGCCAGAGAAATCCATCTTCTTCAGTTGATACCACTTCCAGATCAGATACTGCTGTCTGTAACACGGGATCCCAGTTTACAAGTCGACAACCACGATAGATTAGACCTTCTCGATAAAGTCGCACGAACACTTCTGTTACGGCACGTGATAAACCATCGTCCATCGTGAAGCGTTCCCGCGACCAGTCGCAAGAAGTTCCTAAACGTTTCATTTGTTGGGTGATGGTGGAGCCAGACTGTTCTTTCCATTGCCACACACGACTGAGAAACTCTTGCCGTCCCAGATCATGCCGGTTTATATTCTGGCTATCCAGTTGGCGTTCAACCACAATCTGAGTGGCGATTCCCGCGTGATCGGTTCCCGGTTGCCACAGTGTGTTGTCACCAAGCATGCGGTGATAACGTGTAAGCGCATCCATAATAGTGTGTTGGAATGCATGCCCCATATGCAACGTACCCGTAATATTTGGCGGTGGCAGCATAATGCAGTAAGGCTTGGATGCCCTGTCAGTTACTTGAGTAAGATCAGGCTTAAAATAACCAGCAGATTGCCAGACTTGATACCAGCGCTCTTCTATAGGTTGTGGTTCAAAGGTCTTAGGTAGGCTCATACAGATCGAGGTTGAGTTCGGCAGCTCCGAAAGATTTTCTATTATATCGGAAGGCATAGATGTTTTATCCGCTGATACCTGTGTTTGTACTTCGGCTTTAAACCTATCTAGGTCAGGGGACAACATATAGAAACTTTGTAAATGCTCTGCTAGCGTGCTAATAAGTGACTCTTGTGTTCTAGCATCTAGACTGATCCCTGTTTCCTTAAGTGTGGTATCTAAAATTTGTCTCAGTGGCGGCGAGACTTCAGGCTGAAATAGAAAAGTTTTAGGGGGTAGAAATACTTTTTCAGTGAGTGTGGGTATATCATCAAGAATCTGGATAGAGGCAGGATATGCTACGGTATCTTCTTCGCTAGCTGTTACTGAGGTTTTATCTTGATGTTTGCGTGAGAGCTTGTCCGGTTTGTTCAGAGTTTTATCTTCACCTGGTTTTGGTGAGGTTTCATTCATATTTGTCATAAAGAGGGCAACTAGTGAATGGCGTTGGAGATTTATCTAGGTGACCCAAGTTTATGATGGTGGATCTCATATCCCCTGTCTTTGTAGAAACGGTAACGTGCTCGTGCCGCCTGCGTATCTTCCATTGTGGTTCCACAAATTTCAATCAACCGGAGAAAGCGGCTGAAAGAAGGAGGGCGTTCAATATGCAGGTTAATTAAAACATTATCATGTGGGAGAGGTTCGTCATGTTGACTAATTATCACTGGAGTTGCGTATGCTAGTTTGTCATCTACACGGCAGTGTGGAATAAAGGCTGTGGCAGAGAAAGTCCACAGTAATTTATCAAGCCGCTCGGCTGTCTCGTTATCAGGAATATAAATCGTTACTTTCAGATCTTGC
>SPBV01000085.1 GCA_004525885.1 Nitrosomonadales bacterium | reverse complement strand
TACTTCTAGAATAGTTTGGTCAGTCACCACAATAGACGGCACTATAAGTAGCCTAATTACATTGGTAATTATAATAATTCTTCTCATGGCATAAATATTGACTTCCTGGACGCGTAATTAACAAGTCTGCTAAAGCTAGCTAGCTAGCTTGCTTGCTAAATAAAGGAGAGTTTAGCCACGGGAAAGTATAAAAAAGCATAGATAGA
This sequence comes from Nitrosomonadales bacterium, assembly GCA_004525885.1. GTDB lineage: Bacteria > Pseudomonadota > Gammaproteobacteria > Burkholderiales > Nitrosomonadaceae > BJGV01. Next base: position 7,326 of record SPBV01000085.1, on the reverse strand, counting down.
TTAACATTAAATCAAGTTTTGCTTCTTTCAAATTACCTATGGAACAGTATTATTAGCCCGCGTTATCTTATAGAGATCCATATATGTCAACTCAAGTATATTTACACATAACCAAATGATTAAAAAGGAACTAGGCATTTACATGATATGCTTTACTGATAACAGTTATCATTTATAATACGTATACGTTATTTACTTTTATTTATATCTAGGGTTCAGATAAAAAATGTTAAGAATATATTTTAGCCGCTATTTAGTGGCAATTTTTTCCTGCGTTGCTCTGTTCGGCGCTAATTTTTCTTATGCAGAGGAAGTGGTCGTTTATTCGGCACGAATTGAAAAACTGATCAAGCCGATGTTTGACGCTTTCACAAAGGATACTGGCATCTCGGTAAAGTTTGTTACTGATAATGCAGGAGTTTTGCTCACGCGGCTTAAGGCAGAAGGTAAGAATACACCTGCGGATATGTTGATTACTACAGATGCGGGCAATCTGTGGGAAGCTGCACGAGAAGGATTATTGGAACCCATAGAGTCAAAGACGCTTGAGGCGAATATTCCCACCCATCTACGTGATCCAAAAAAGCAATGGTTTGGTTTGTCTGTGCGTGCTCGAACTATTGTTTATAACACTCGTAAAGTAAAACCTGCTGAATTGTCTACTTATGAGGACTTAGCAAATTCGAAGTGGCGGGGGCGGTTATGTCTACGTACATCTAAGAAAGTATATAACCAGTCACTCGTGGCGATGATGATCTCTGAATATGGTAAAACTAGATCTGAGAAAATTGTGAGAGGTTGGGTTGCTAACCTTGCAACAGATCCATTATCTGACGACACTAAAGCAATGGAATTAGTTGCCGCAGGGAAGTGTGATGTGACCATTGTTAATAGCTATTACTATGGTCGTCTGCTCAAAAAAAGCCCCAGTTTGCCTTTAGCGATCTTCTGGCCCAATCAAGCTGAAAGCGGTGTTCATGTAAATATTTCTGGTGCGGGCGTTACTAAGAACGCTAAAAGTAAACATGCTGCAGTCAGATTATTGGAATTCTTGTCATCTGAAAAGGCACAGAATCTATTTGCAGACGTAAATATGGAATACCCTGTCAACCCAAAAATAAAACCCGATCCAGCAGTGATGGCATGGGGGAGTTTTAAGCAGAACCAGTTAAACGTAGTCGCAGCCGGTGAATTACAAACTGAAGCAGTAAAACTGATGGATCGGGCAGGTTATCGGTAAGGCATGAAAGGGGATGCGTGGAACACTCAATGTGAAGTCTGAAAATAGAAATACGAGAGATGGTTTTTCCCATTCTTCATCTTATGTGTTTCGAGTTATACTAAGCTGGCGTTTTATCCCCGTTCTTGTTGCTGTACTGGTGCTTGTTCCCGTAGGTACCGTCATTTTGTCATTTCTTACTCCTGCGGGGGGCGTCTGGCAGCATTTGGTAGAAACCATTTTACTTAGAGTGCTACTAAATACATTTTGGCTCGCATTGGGAGTTGCTGTTTGTTCGGCACTATTAGGAGTGAGCTTAGCTTGGTTCACAGCTGTATATGACTTTCCTGGGCGAAATATTTTTTCTTGGGGGTTATTGCTACCGCTTGCAATCCCCGCATATGTTTTAGCATTTGTTACTCTTGGTTTGTTCGATTTTACTGGCCCCGTACAAACATCATTACGCTCTTGGCTAGGAGCGGAGCTGTTCTGGTTCCCGAACGTCCGAAGCAGGATGGGCGTCATTGTTGTCATGACCCTTTCTTTTTATCCTTATGTATATTTGCTAGCTCGCAATGCTTTTCTAACCCAGGGAAAGCGTTCACTAGAAGCTGCTCAGTCACTGGGACTTAATCGTACACAAGGGTTTCTTAAAGTTGCGCTACCAATGGCGCGGCCATGGATAGCAAGTGGAGTTATGCTGGTTTCTATGGAAACCCTAGCAGATTTTGGAACAGTGGCAGTATTTAATTACGATACCTTGACTACAGCTATTTATAAAGCGTGGTTCAGTATGTTCTCCTTATCTGCAGCCTCCCAGCTTGCATCATTGCTGATTGTAATTGTATTCGCGTTGATCGTTATAGAGCAGCAATTTCGTTCACGAATGCGCTATGCGGAGACTAAGCAGAGTTCACGCGCGCCCCTTATTATACTTACAGGATGGCATTCTTGGGTAGTAGCTGGGTTTGCCTCAGCCACGTTATTTTTTGCCTTTCTACTGCCGATCACGCAATTATTTATTTGGGCTACACATACTTTTGCAGAAGAGTTTAACCAGCTTTATCTTGGTTTTCTCTGGCACTCGCTGATACTATCTGGGCTAGCTGCACTACTTATCTGTTCTGTTGCGTTACTGATGGTTTATTCTGCGCGTCGTCACCCTGATATGGTTACGCGAATTGCGGTGCGCATTGCCACTATAGGTTATGCCTTGCCTGGTGTAGTTTTAGCAGTAGGGATTTTTATTCCCATAGCATGGCTTGACAACTGGTTCAGTAAAATGGCAATGCAACTATTTTCTATAGAAACCGGACTTTTAATTCAGGGTACGCTTGTAGTCATGTTAATTGCTTATATGATTCGTTTTCTCGCAGTCGGTCATAATCCCATAGATAGCGCCATGCAACGTATTACTTTTAACATAGATGAGGCTGCAATGGGGCTTGGTTTAAACGGATGGAGCATGCTTAAGCGTGTTCATTTGCCGATCCTTAAAGGCGGAATATTTACCGCTGTCACGCTAGTCTTTGTAGATGTTATGAAAGAAATGCCTGTTACGTTAATGACCAGGCCTTTTGGTTGGGACACACTTGCAGTGCGAATTTTCGAAATGACATCTGAAGGTGAATGGGAGCAAGCAGCTTTGCCTGCAGTAGCGTTGGTTCTGGCGGGGTTGATTCCAATAGCATTGCTTACGCGACAAGCCGAAAAATAATTTTATGAATATCCCGCTGCTTGAACTAGCAAACATAAATCAAACCTACGGCAATCATGTAGTAATTAACAATTTGTCACTTACGCTTAATAAGGGTGTGATCGGCTGCCTTTTAGGATCAAGCGGTTGTGGAAAGACCACGGTCTTACGCTGTATTGCTGGATTTGAGCCGATAGAGGCAGGAGAAATTTTACTGAACGGTGTGAAGGTGAATAGCTCTGGATTTTCATTACGACCAGAGCATCGGAACATAGGAATGGTATTTCAGGATTATGCGTTGTTTCCACATCTTACTGTAGCTTCTAATATTGCCTTTGGCTTGCATCGCATACATCACATTGAGTGTGCACTACGCGTGAAAGAGATGCTTCAGACTGTAAGCCTTGCCGATGTGGCAAATAATTATCCTCACGAGCTCTCTGGAGGGCAGCAGCAGCGTGTAGCATTAGCACGTGCATTGGCTCCCCGTCCTGATTTGTTATTATTGGATGAGCCTTTCTCTAATCTTGATGTGAACTTACGAGAACGATTGAGTCTAGAGGTCCGAGACATCCTTAAAAGTCAGGGCACTACGGCTATTCTTGTAACACATGATCAAAACGAAGCTTTTGCTATTGCAGACGAGATTGGTGTCATGCATCACGGCGAAATTATACAATGGGACACTGCTTACAATCTATATCATCGTCCTTCTAGTCGCTTCGTTGCAAATTTTGTAGGACAGGGTGTATTTCTTTCTGGTAGGGTTCTTGACTCACGTCACGTCGAGACCGAGCTGGGAGTTCTAACAGTAGATGTTTCACATCTACACGCATCGGATAGTCGAGTGCGTGGCGAAGAGCGCAACGTGGTTGACGTATTAGTGCGCCCAGATGATATTGTGTATGACGATGAAAGCTCTTTACATGCAAAGGTGTTACACAAAGCTTTCCGAGGTGGCGAAATTCTATATACTTTGCGCTTGCCTGGAGGTAGTACTGCGTTATCACTGGTTCCAAGTCATCATAATCACGCTATAGGTGATAATATTGGCGTTAAACTGGAGGCTGATCATGTAGTGGCATTCAGACAAACGGTGCCGTAATTTTGTATAAACTGTTGACTCATAATGGGTCTTTCTCATTATTTCGTGCCGCACGAATTTCTTCGGATAGTTGCAGTACAGACATGGCGTAATGAGCGCTACGATTATATCGGGTAATAACATAGAAATTATTGAAGCCTAGCCAGTATTCCATCTCGTTTTTATTATTTAGTTTGATCAGTGTGGCTTGACGTTTATCTGAGATGTCAATCAATGGTGTAATTCCAAGTGTTTTCATTTTCTCGATTGTATGAAGAGGCATATATCCCATTTCTAAAGTTTTGTAGCTACTGTCACCGCTGACTTGCGCACGTGTTGCTACTGGACCGCCAACTTCCCATCCATGAGCCATCAAATAGTTGGCTACACTACCTATTGAATCAGCAGTATTACTCGATAAATCTATCTTGCCATCGTTATCAAAATCTACTGCGTAGCTACGATAGCTGCTAGGCATGAATTGTGGGATACCGATTGCACCAGCGTAGGATCCTTTGATGCTGAACATGTTTGCGCCTTGCTCCCGAGTAAGCAATAAATATTGTTCCAGCTCATCACGGAAAAATTCAGCGCGCTTTGGATAATTAAACGCTAAAGTTGTCAGAGCGTCCAATACTCGATGCCCGCCAGTCTGAGCTCCATAATAGGTTTCCACCCCAATTACTGCAGTAATAATTTCTTCAGGGACTCCAAGCTTCTTGCTTGCCTGTTCAAGCGTTCTAGCATTCTCATTCCAGAAGGTAACGCCTTTTGCAATACGCTCTGGGTTGATAAAGATAGGACGATATTCATGCCACGGTCTGGATGTGCTCGGACGGGTAATTGCACTGATAATACCTGGCTGATATAGCGTTTTACTAAATATACTTTTAAGTTCAGACTCTTCAAATCCATGAGTTTTTACCATTTTAACGATAAAAATCTCGATTTCTGGGCGTAGTTGCGTTGCCATGACAGATAGACTATAGCAAAGCGAAAAAAATCCAATTGTAATTAGTAAAGCTGTATAGCTAGAGCTGAGAATGTTTTTCTTGATTCGACGCATATGTATCCGAAAAGAAAAGTACCTGATGTCTCCACGTATTGGGAAATATTAAATAAATATACTATGTTGCTTTCCAAAGTGCTAGCACAGTAACGCTACATGGCGCCATATAACTCCAATGTTATGCTTAATTATAGACATTCTAGCAAACTTCCAGTTTTCATCTTAAATAGATTGAGAATATTTTATTGTTGCAACAGCAGGTAAGTGTGGGCCCCTTATATCCTTATTCGAAGTCTAGCCTTATACTTTGTGAGGCAACTAACTAGCTGTATTGACCCATTTTTCTGTTAAGCGTAAAGTCAGGTGCAAGATTAATTCGAGTTTTCCTTCATTTTAGCTTCAATATTTTCTAAACGCCAAGGATTGCGACCTTAGTTTATGTTCGGCAATATTTTTTCAACATAACGTCTTTTATAGATGTTTTTTTGGTTTTTAGTTCTACACTGTTTAATATATAAATCCTGATTATTGTTTCTAAACTGTGGTTGTAATTTAGCCATATGTAATAGTGGAATTAGTAAGTGATTTGATATGATTGCCGATTCTTATTAAGATAGTATTTTAATTATGCCAAATACAGTTGGCCCACTATCGGGCACATATGTGTTGATTACGCGACCAGTAAAACTCGCCTCCCGTACTGCTGAGCGGTTGGCAGTGCTTGGGGCTACGACTTTTATATTTCCAACTATTCTTATCAAGCCACCAGCAGATAAAACGCAAGTCAAGGCAGCGTTAGTATCATTACAAGGAGTTTATGCGATAATTTTTGTAAGCCCCAGTGCGGTGGAGATGGCGCTTACAGATGACATTAAACTTCCCCACTCAATCAAGGTATTCGCTCCTGGGTTAGGCACTGCTGAAGAGCTAAATTTACGTGGGGTTAATAACGTATTAATACCATCAAAAAATTATGATAGTGAAGGTTTGCTTGAACTTTCAAAGTTGCAGTCAGCATGCGTTAATGGACGTCATATATTGATATTTCGTGGAAATGGTGGACGAGAGTTGTTATGTGACGAACTAGTACAGCGTGGAGCTCAGGTGGAAGTTATTACTGCCTACGATCGTTGTATTCCAACTACACCACCTACCGGATTGATCAATCTACTAACTGCGAAGAAAATAACAGCTGTTTCAATAATGAGTAGTTCTGCTGTAAAAAATCTTGTAACTCTGGTGCCTAAAAAAGATTGTAAAGATATACTGTTTTCCTTGCCAGTGTATGCAAGCCATAAGCGTATCAAGGTTGCAGCAGAGGCACTCGGATTTTTGAACGTAATCAAGGCTGGCCCTGGTGATACGGGCCTGATTGCTGCACTTCTTAATCTTAAGAATTAAAGCAGGCTTAAGATTACTAAATAGTTTTGATTATATAATTTATGAAGAATGTGGGCTTCGTTCAATACATACTCCAAGTTTTTTCACACCACGTATCATGCTGAGTTTTGCCACACTGACTTTTACCCATGGAGATTTAAATTCCGTTAAGATGATTTGAGCGATATGTTCAGCTAATGCTTCCAGCAGGGAGAATTGTTTTTGTGATAGGGTCTCATTGATCCGTTTGACGATAGAGGAATAATCCAGCGCATCCTCAAAATTATCCGTCTGGCAAGCCTTGCTTGTTGGCAGAGCGATTTCTATGTCGAGTTGTATCGTTTGTGCTACTTGACGTTCCCACGGATAAATTCCAATCAGAGTTTTCGCTTTGAGTTCGTGGATGAAAATTATGTCCATTCGTCTAAATTTAGGATATGAGGTGCTTCTAGGGTGCTTCGTAGGGAAGCAGTTTTAACGTAGAATTAAAGTGAATTTTATTCTATTTGCTAATGTGGCGCCAATCTCAATGACAATAATAGTTTTTATACTCTTGGCTTACTTTCTTGGGTCCGTTTCTTTTGCAGTTGTAGCAAGTTGGATTTTTGGATTGCCTGATCCACGTACCTTTGGTTCGAAGAACCCTGGAACAACCAATATACTGCGTAGTGGAAACAAAGCAGCTGCGGCACTAACATTGCTTGGTGATGCTGGTAAGGGCTGGGTGGCTGTGGCATTGGCGCAGCATTTTGCACCGATCTGGGGGTTGGATAGTGAAGCGGTTGCTGCTGTTGCGTTGGTAGTTTTTCTGGGTCATATATGGCCGGTATTTTTACGTTTCAAGGGCGGCAGAGGTGTGGCGACAGCAGCAGGCGTGGTGATTGGGTTAAATCCATGGACAGGAATATTGGCAATTGTTACCTGGATCACGGTTGCGG
>SPBV01000308.1 GCA_004525885.1 Nitrosomonadales bacterium | reverse complement strand
GGGTTGGAGGAATTGACTTTGTTAACACCAATGATGGCAAGCGCAAGTATTCCATTTGGTAGTGCATTATTGATTGCAGCGGGAATCTATCAATTGACACCTCTGAAGCATGCTTGTCTGCTGAACTGCCGGTCACCAATTAACTATTTGGGGCACCACTGGCGAAGCGGAAAAATGGGTGCTTTAGTCATGGGTCTGAAACACGGATTATTCTGCCTTGGATGTTGTTGGGTTTTAATGGCACTGTTGTTTTACGGCGGCATCATGAATCTAAAGTGGATCATTGGGCTTGCTCTTTTCGTCCTATTGGAGAAGGTTACATCTGCAGGTCATTGGATTGGAGGACTCAGCGGTATCGTGTTGATCATCTGGGGTACTACAATTTTATTGCAATATAGTATGAGCACTTGATAGTAATAAATATCATCTGGCACAGAGCAGACACTCAAGAATATTCCATACCTCAGTATTCCAGTCAATTAGTCCGTTATGCAAATAGTTGTCTGCTATTTACAGACAACCTATCGAATACATAAAGTTCACAAGGACTGGAAAACTCATTAGTGATTACTGTCACAAAATGTCTCAAGGCTTTTGGGATTACATCTCTTCTATTAGGGGTCTGGATTCTTATTGCTAGTATTGATTAGTCGGACTTTGATGATCATAGTCTTATTCCAATTGTGGCGCCGATTTCAAATGAATAAAATTAAGATAGATAAGAGTGGATGATTAATATCAAGGCTAGTATTGCTCAATTAATTGTAGTGACCGAGTTGAGTCTGGTCCTTAGAAAACAATAAGGAGTTTGGTGTGAAGGATGAATCTAGAAAATTATTTTTAAAGTATGGAGAAAAATATCAAAAGGCTATTAAGGAGGAAAATTATATAGAAGCATTTGTTGCTATATTAGCTGGCATCAGGGAAGCGGATGAAAAAAATGATCGTGAGGTAATCAAGGTCATGATTGGACTTGTAAAAACCTTGAACTTATTGATCTCAGCTAAATATGGTGTATTACATAGAAATCATTTGGGAGCTTATGCTCATAAATGTTTTCTATGTGCTAATAATTATAAGAAGGAGGAATTATTTTCTGGCTCAGAAGGAGCGATATGCAAAAATTGCGCCATCCTTGCACATAAAACTTTCTCACTAAGTCCTTAATAGGCTCTCTCTTTATATAAAGAGAGGGCTTCCGTTTAAAAACCAAAGCACATGCTAACGAATGTCCGTTCTTGGCACTCAGTGATTGAATTCTGGTCACGGCATATGACATATCAGGATTATATTTATAGAGCTGTTGTTACATAAATGAATCAAAAAATATTTTATCTTTTCAGAATGATGCCAGTAACAGAAAAAGAGATTCAGAAGTGGATCAATAAAGTCACGCCTGAAATATCTCAATTGCAAGGAAAAGAATATACCCGGCAATGGAATGTAATTAGCAAGATTAGACAAGCAAAAAATGGAGGATTGTTTTAGGCGGACCATCCTTCTGCCAACATTCTTGTTGACAAAATTTTTAGAATTTATTTTTGAACAGAGTCACACAATAAATACTTCTGTTACCAGTTAGAATTTGTGACGAAAATTAACTTGTATGTTATGGGTAAATAGATTTTTACCTGATATGGTGTCTACATACTGACCCATGTACCCTAAATCTATCCCCATTTTTTTTGTGGCGTCATAGCTCAGCCCACTGAAAACACGGTTCTCAGTAAAACCTTTCTTGCCAAATGTGTTGCTATTCATATAGAAGAAGACCTCTTCACCAACATATGCACTTAACCCGGCTATTAGAGGCAAAGGATGGCTAATTTGTAAAAATTGTCTAGCGCGATAACCAGTATCCCCCGTAGTTTCATGCACGCGTTGTTCCATACGAGAGCGGCTCATGATCTTGAAACTGCTAATATCTTGGTTCCAGACAAAATCTTGGTAGGGCCGGCTTTCTTGATAAGAAGACTTATTTAGTGGGCTAATCCAATCATGGACATAACCAACCCAGAATGATGCATTATTGGTTAATTGATAACCAACCTGGCTAAATAACAAATTCTCAGTAAATCTTGATCCTTTCGGAGAATCATCTCGGGTACGAGTTTGGTTCATGACAGACCATTTAAATTTGTCGAGTTTTGGCGACAATGCCTTAAAATCGCCTTGCAGAGTGACTGAACCCCATACGCCAAATATATCATTCTGGCCAGCAGCATGACTGAGTGTCGATTGAGTGAGCAATAAAGTGCTTAGAATTAAAGTAGTTTTGATATTTTTCATAATATAACTATTAATTG
>SPBV01000195.1 GCA_004525885.1 Nitrosomonadales bacterium | reverse complement strand
CCACAATGAAACTTCACGTTAGTTTAATCTTGGCATTAGCGTTACTAATATTTGATTTTGCTACTAAACGTTGGGTAGAGTCTGAGTTGATTTATGGTCAACAGATACTATTTACAGATTTCTTTAATTTGGTGTTGACGTTTAATGCTGGAGCAGCTTTTAGTTTTTTGAGCAATGAATCTGGGTGGCAACGGTGGCTTTTTAGCGGAATTTCTATATGTGCTTCAGTTTTGATTATTTATCTCCTACAAAAGCATACTTCAGAAAAGTTATTTTGTATCGCATTGAGCTTGATATTAGGTGGTGCGCTCGGAAATTTATGGGATCGCGTAACTCTTGGTTATGTAGTTGATTTTCTCGATTTCCATTATGCCGGATACCATTGGCCCGCGTTCAATGTGGCTGATTCAGTGATATTTATAGGAGCATTACTCCTGATATTCGAAAGTTTCCAAGATTATAAAAAATAACAAATAGTTGCTTAACGATTCCCCCCCGGTTGCCAAAATATATCTCCAGCACCTTCCTGATGATTTAGTATACGACACAGACCGAATAAAAAATCTGATAGACGGTTGAGGTACTGAATACATACTGGCGCTATTGTTTCAGTGTGTGATAATCTGACAACGCATCTTTCCGTACGGCGACACACAGTACGGGCAACATGACATAGGGTTGCAGCACGGGTTCCACTGGGAAGTATAAATTCCTTCAGGGCAGGCAAAGTCGAGTTGTATTGGTCGAGCATAGTTTCCAAGTTTGTGACTTGCACTTTACTCATGCTGATACGCCCAGGGATACAGAGGTCCCCGCCTAGATCAAATAAATCATGTTGTATATTTTCCAGTTTATGGTGGATTTCTACTTCAAGATTCTCTGAAAGTAATAGACCAATACAACTATTGAGTTCGTCTACGGTACCAATGGCTTCAATACGTGCGCTTCCCTTGGTAGAACGCGTACCATCTCCCAGACCGGTGGTTCCTTCATCACCGGTTCGTGTATAGATTTTTGTCAGTCGATTGGCCATTCCGTATGTTGGATGATAAAGTTATAGGAGAGCGCTAACTTATACATTTACTTACTCATTCTGCTTGGATTTGTTCGTAGGATGGGGCATAAATAATGCTGGTAGTGGTTTTTTTTGTTGGCTATTTCTAGGACGAGGATCAAGTCGTCCTTTTATCACAGATAGTGATGCCACTGATGTAGTAGCACGTGTTGACTCTTTTTCAGAGGGGTGACGCTCTGTAGGTACATAAGGTTGACTAAATAACGGATCCTGTTGCGCTTTCAGTTGTTTCTCTTTAACAAGCACATTTTTTTTAGAATTCGGTTCTGAATTTGATTTATTCTGGCTTTTTGCATGAGAATTAGAGCTCTTCTTTTCTTTAGTATGACTGTGGCGTTCTTGTTCATGAGGTTTAAATGTAGCTTCTTTCAAACCGTTTATTATTGGCTCAAACCCGGTGATTATCTTTTTTGGAAGCTTAATGTTCAAAAGATTTTCTATACCTTCGAGTAATTCATTTTCGTCATCACATACTAGTGAAGTTGCCCAACCTTTTGTACCAGCACGTCCAGTTCGACCTATACGATGGATGTAATCTTCTGAGGTGTTCGGTAATTCGAAGTTGACCACATGGGGTAAATCTTCAATGTCGAGCCCACGTGCTGCAACATCAGTTGCAACTAGAACGCGTACTTTTCCCTGCTTAAATTCGGCTAAAGCTTGAGTACGCTGAGGTTGACTTTTGTCCCCATGAATATCAGTGGAGGAGATTCCATCCTTTTCCAATTGTCGAACAAGATTACTGGCGCCATGTTTGGTTCGCACGAACACTAGTACCTGCTCCAGATTTTGGGATTTGATAAGATGAGTCAACAATTCACGCTTACGCTCTCGATTGACTGGATGTACGATATGTGTCACTAGATTAGACACAGAGTTGCACTTCGCTACTTCAATCAATATGGGTTGTATCAGTATGTTGTTCGCGAGTTTTTTGATTTCCTCGGAAAAGGTTGCGGAGAACATTAGACTCTGTCGTTGTTGTGGCATCAATGTGAGGATACGTTTGATATCGGGTAGGAAGCCCATATCCAGCATCCTATCAGCTTCATCTAATACCAAAATTTCTACCTTAGAAAGATTTATTGTTTTTTGTTGGATGTGGTCTAGCATACGTCCAGGAGTAGCTACCAGGATTTCCACTCCAGCTCGTAGATCTCTAATCTGAGGATCGATATTGACACCACCGTAAACCACAGTACATTTGAGTGACAGATATTTTCCATAAGTCTTGACACTTTCAAATACCTGAGCTGCTAGTTCCCGTGTGGGAACTAGAATCAAGGCCCGAATCGGGTGTTTAGCAGGAGATACGCTGGTAGTTGCATAGGGTTGTAACCGATGTAGCATTGGTAGGGTAAAACTGGCGGTTTTCCCGGTTCCAGTTTGCGCCCCACCCATGATATCTTTACCATCAAGTATTGGTGGGATTGCCTGTGCCTGAATAGGCGTTGGGTCTGTGTAGCCTTGATCATGAATCGCGTGGAGAATTTCTGCAGACAGGCCGAGTTGATCAAATGACATTCGCATTACCCCTCAACAAACTACATAAGCTTGCTAGGATTGTCCTAATCAAGACAGCATCTATATTTAATTCGTTGTACTGATACACCTATTCGTTTCCCGTCGTTTCCTGTGAAATTTCCTTTCGGGATTTTGTTGAAATCCACGCGCTACTTTTTTTGATCCAGTTTAATAATGGCGAAGCTCCACCGATTGCCGCCGCATCAACCAAACAATACCAAGCAGCAACACCACTTGGAGGGTTTCCTTGTGGTAGTCCAAAGATGGGCTCTAATTCAACCCATTTCCAAGTCCCAGCTGCTGTACCAATTAATTCCAGCCAGGTAGTTATAAAGAAAGCAGCGAGATAGACCATTGGTGAACGGCCCTTAAATAGATAAACTAAGAAAACGCAGAACAGTATTGCCCCTACCGCATCTCCTTGTTCAGGGTAACCACTGATTCCCCAAATTGACCATGTACCACACACTAATACTACGAATATTGCAATTTTTCTTGCATGTCTTAGAAAAAGACCAGAACGGGCGAGAGCAATAGCAGTTAGATAGACCATGCCATGCCCGGGCGGCACATAAGCTGGTACATTTTCAAGCCGATATATGTATCCACCCATGTAGATAGAAGCAAAATGCTCACCAACTGTTGCAAAAGCGACTGCTATTGCAACCTGCATCCGTACATCTTTATTTTCACCAAACAAAAGACCTATTAAAAAGACCCAAGCGGTAACCCCCATAAAATTTTGCTTTTCTATACTTCCATTTGCATCAATATTTAAACTGATCGCAACACAAACAAAAGTAAATGCAGCTATTAAATAATCTCGCTTCCTATGAGCATAGGTAATATTATTTTCAGGGAAATAACGCAGCATTTCTGTTTTATCGGATTTATAAGTTTGGATTTAAATGGAACGGGAATTACAATCTGTTCCGTACAAGAGGAATTTAGCTATTGGTTTGCAAATTGATACAACAAAGTTAGATCTAAGTAACCAATTTTTTGGCACTTAAATATTTGGTAATTTTCTTGGCAGCCAATACAACGAATGACTTGATCCTTGTATATTTATTTAGCAAAAATGCGTTTAGAGAGTAAGCAGATAACTACTCTTCTTTTTCTTCTTCTTCCTCCTCCTCTTCCTCTTCTTCCTCTTCCTCTTTTTCTTCTTTTTCCTCTTTTACAACCATTTTAGCCTGCTTTATGCTGGCATTGAGATCGGTTTCGGCAACTTCCTCATGTACTAAGTTCTG
>SPBV01000180.1 GCA_004525885.1 Nitrosomonadales bacterium | reverse complement strand
CTTAATACCTTCTGCAGTAAAACGACAGAATTTTCTACGCTTGAACAATGGACGATTCGCTTTGTCCTTATCTTTATCCTTACTGTCTTTACGTCTGGATATAAAACGAGCCATAATTTTTTCCTATTTTCTAATTAGATATAATATCCACTATTAACATGTAATATCAGCTGCTGACTCATGGCTGTCTCTTTGCTAGATAATCATTCAGCTTAATAATTTCGCCCTACTATACTCCAATGTTAATTTCTACATCTTCTTCCGCTCGTGAGACGGGCCGTGTTTTATCATCCCTCATCATTGGCGAGGGTGTAACTACTGGGCCGTCCATCCTAACAGTTAAATAACGAAGAATCGCGTCGTTGAATTTAAACGCATGATCCAGCTCGTCCAGAGTTTCCTGGTCACACTCAATATTCATTAGTGCGTAGTGTGCTTTATGCATCTTATTGATTAGGTATGCAAGTTGGCGACGCCCCCAGTCTTCCTGACGATGAACCTTACCATTCTTTGCGGTTACCATTCCATGGTAACGTTCAATCATTGCAGGCACTTGCTCGCTCTGATCTGGGTGCACAATAAAAACGATCTCGTAATGACGCATATGAACTCCTTTTGGGTAAAACCTCCCGCAATATGTACACGGTGAGGCAAGGATTGAGAAAAGCGGAATTTTAACGAATTAATGAAATAATATCAATCAGAAAGAATTCTTGACTCTTAAAATTGCCAATCTATCGATAAGCTAAAATCTAAATTATTCTTCGCTCCAAATAAATTCTTTAACTTCAAATCTTCCAAGATTCTATGATTTTATATTATTCCTTTGTCGGCAGGTCTCGAATAGACATATGCCTGCACTAACTGAAACATTAAGACTCTCGACACTACCTAACATAGGGATTGAAATTAGTTGGTCACATATTTCACGAGTAAGTCGCCGTATGCCTTCACCCTCTGCACCTAGTACCCATGCTACAGGACCATCGATTTTAGTAAATTGGAGATCACTATTCGCTTCAGCTGCAGTACCAATTATCCACACACCATGCTGCTTCAATTTCCGTAATGTACGAGCAAGATTGGTGACTGAAATATATGGCACAGAATCAGCTGCGCCACTTGCCACCTTGTGTACCGTGGCTGTGAGTCCAACAGCACGGTTTTTTGGTGCGATCACCGCATGAACACCAAAAGCATCCGCCACTCGCAAACATGCCCCTAAATTATGCGGATCCTGAACACCATCTAGAATCAAAAAAAGTGCTGGCTCAGTCAGAGTTTCGAGTACATCCTCAATGTCGATATAACTACAGGTAGTGTCAATATTTGCCGCAACGCCTTGGTGACGAGTGTTGCTAAACATGGCATCAAGTCTTGCCTCATCACATAATATTAAACGAACCTTTTGAGTTTCTGAGAGTTTTATCAAATCGCGGGCACGCTGATCACGGCGGGTGGAGTCTAGAAAAACTTCCTTGATGCTGTGAGGATTCTGCCGTAAGCGACTGGTGATAGCATGAAAACCAAATATAAGACGAATGTTGGACATTAAATGATAAAAGATCTAGAACAAATCAGTAAAATATAGTCAATTATCAAATTTGACTAAGGTCTGGCAAAACTTGTTTGTAAAATAAATTCAAGATTCTATTCGTTCTTTCCAGCTGGCACAAAGTCAATTTTGCTAGTTTCTAGGTCTACCCGCACAATTTTAACTCTCATCCGATCGCCAAGACGATAACGTTGACCGCTTCGCTCACCAATCAACATATGTTTTCCGGAATCAAAATGAAAATAGTCTTTGGGTAATTCGGAAATATGCACCAATCCCTCAACATAAACACCATCCAGCGCTACAAATAAACCAAAACCAGTGACAGTACTAATGACACCACCAAAACATTCTCCGATTCTGTCTTGCATGAAGAAACACTTAAGCCACGATTCCACATCCCGACCCGCTTCGTCGGCACGGCGCTCTGTCTGTGAGCAATGCTTGCCTAATTCATGCCAGTTACCTGGAGAATACGTTGTTCCTTTAAGCACTGCCTTGATTGCGCGGTGAACTAGAAGATCAGGGTAACGACGGATGGGCGAAGTAAAATGGGTATAGGACTCATATGCCAGCCCGAAATGGCCGGTGTTATCCGGGCTATAAACAGCCTGGCGTAGTGATCGCAGCATTACAGTTTGTAGTAATTGTGCATCGGGCCTATCTTTAATTTTTACTAGTGTCTTTGCATAATCCTGCGCACAAGGCTGACCCCCGCCACCTAGCTGCAAACCAAATTCTTTAAGAAAGTTACGCAAAACATCAAGTTTTTCCGGTGTAGGACCCTCATGAGTGCGATAGACCGTTGGTTGTTTGTGTTCCTGCAAAAAATCTGAAGCACACACGTTTGCCGCTAGCATACATTCCTCAATCAATCGATGAGCATCATTTCGCTTCAGTGGCAAGATTTGCTCAATCTTACCTAGGTCGTTGAAAGTCATTTGGGTTTCTATAGTTTCAAAATCAATTGCACCACGCCTCTCACGTGCTTTAAGTAACACCTTATATAACTCATAGAGTAACTGGATGTGCCATACTATTTTTGCGTACTGCTTAGCATCATCGCCCTTCGGATCACTCAGTATTGCTGCTACCTGAGTATAGGTAAATCGTACATGGGAGAGCATTACCGCTGGATAAAAACGGTAATCATCAAAATCTCCATCAATGTTGATATTCATCTCGCATACCATGCACAAACGCTCAACTTGCGGGTTAAGCGAGCACAACCCATTTGAAAGCACCTCTGGTAACATCGGAATTACCCGTCGAGGGAAATATACAGAGTTACCACGATTAAGCGCCTCTTTGTCCAGCGCATCGTTTGGACGCACATAGTGGCTAACATCAGCGATCGCGACATATAACTTGTAACCCTTTCCATTACGCTCACAATACACCGCGTCGTCAAAGTCACGTGCGGTTTCCCCATCTATCGTTACCAGCGGCAGATGACAAATGTTTTCTCTCCCAGCTAGATCTTTTTTCAGCACTCCTTCAGGAAATTTAGCAGAAAGTGTTTCTACCTCGCGTGGAAACTGATACGGTAAATCATGCTTGCGAAGTGCGATTTCGATCTCCATTCCTGGCGCAGTATAATCTCCTAGAATTTCAACAATACGACCAATAGGCTGCGCATTTTTACCGGGCTGCTGGATAATTTCTACTGTCACCACCTGGCCTTCCCTAGCATCCATAGACTCTTCTTTCGGCACCAAAATATCTTGGCTAATCCGCTTGTTCTCAGCCTCTACAAATAAAATGCCGTAATCAATATGTAATCTCCCGACTAACTGCTTTATGGCGCGCTCTAGCACTTCCACAATGGTTCCTTCTTTGCGCCCACGCCGATCTATACCAATTTCACGCACCATCACGCTGTCTCCGTGCAACACCTTGCGCATCTCCTTCGGGCTTAGAAATAAATCGGTGGTGCCATCATCTGGAATTAGGAATCCAAAACCGTCGGCATGGCCTTGTATCTTGCCCTTAATGAGATCTAGTTTTTCTGCCACATAGATATCACTTTTGCGGTTACGCATAATTTGACCTTCTCGCATCATTGCAGAAAGTCGTCGGCTAAAAATTTCGTTTTCTTCTTCTGTAATTTCGAGCAGACCTTGTAACGCTTGCTCAGTAACGGGAACACCCTGTTCATTCAATGTTTTTAGAATAAGTTCTCTGCTTGGCAACGGATGTCCGTAACGCTCCTTTTCCCGCTCAAAATGAAGGTCAAGATCACGAAGTTTACGTCCTTTATTGTTTGACAAGATAATGATTTCCTATAAAATTGCGGCTCTGCTTAGTACCCTAATTTTGGATACTGAATTGCCCAGATGGCGGAATTGGTAGACGCACTAGGTTCAGGTCCTAGCGGTGGCAACACTGTGGAGGTTCGAGTCCTCTTCTGGGCACCACGGGCTCCTATTTTGGGCGCGAATATACTTTCCGAAACACTTCATATTAATTCT
>SPBV01000089.1 GCA_004525885.1 Nitrosomonadales bacterium | reverse complement strand
ATTTATCCGGTATTTGTACTAAATGGGAAAAATCGTGAAGAAAAAATACCTTCAATGCCTGGAGTAATGAGACAAAGCGCAGATATATTGATGCACAAAGCAGAAAAATGCTTAGAATTAGGTATACCGGCACTTGCGATTTTTCCGGTAATCGAGCCCAGCCAGAAAACCCCTAATGCCACCGAGGCCCTCAATCCTGAGGGACTTGTTCCACAAATAGTGAGAAATCTGAAGAAATGCTTTCCTGAACTAGGTATCATCACTGATGTCGCGCTTGACCCATATACTAGTCACGGCCAAGATGGTTTGGTCGATGTCAACGGATATGTAATGAACGACGAAACAGTAGAGATACTTGCGCAACAAGCCCTGGTGCATGCACAGGCTGGAGCTGATGTGGTAGCACCATCAGACATGATGGATGGGCGCATTGCCGCGATACGAAATGCCCTGGATAGTAAGAAATTTATCCACACCCGTATTCTCGCCTATTCTGCGAAATACGCCTCTGGTTTTTATAGCCCATTCCGCGACGCGGTAGGCTCTGCCACAAATCTGGGTGAAGGGAGTAAATCTACCTATCAGATGGACCCGGCCAACTCTGACGAAGCAATTTGGGAAGTAGGGATTGACTTGGAGGAAGGCGCTGATATGGTAATGATAAAGCCTGGTATGCCCTATCTTGACATTGTCTCGCAAGTGAAAAAGAGGTTTAAAGCGCCTACGTTTGTCTATCAGGTCAGTGGTGAATATGCCATGCTTAAATCTGCCGCACAAAATGGCTGGCTTGACGAAAAAACATGTGTACTTGAATCATTGTTAGCTATTAAACGCGCAGGGGCAGATGGTATCTTGACTTATTACGCTATAGACGCGGCTGGATGGCTTAAACTAGAAAAGTAGAAAGCCATATCACCAAAACTTGGTACCGATAGTTTAGAAGAAAATCATCGTCTCTTCATCCAAACCATGTTGACCAAGACTCTTATTTTTCTGAAACTAATCCTCCTCTATGTGATCCGGATGCCTGGCAGCACTGTCGAAATCTCCGCTTTCTTCTGGAAGCACTCGTTCCTTAAGGAATGATTCCATGTCACCAAAATTGCCGCCTGCTTCTGGAGGCAAATTCTCCTGAAGAAAGTATTCCAAAATTTCACCATCTTCTTCTCTAAATCCTGTCTCTGGATTAATTCTCGCCATCACTATGCCTTCGGGAACAATATTTTCTGGAATAATAGCATCTAGATCTGTATCGTTTGCTTTGGGAACACCCTTCAAGGCCTTGCCCATATAGCTTATCCACATTGGTAGTGCAGCACTTGATCCTGTCTCTTTGTTACCCAAAGATTGGGGCTTATCAAAGCCGATCCAAGCTACCGCTACTAAATTGGTCTGAAAGCCACAGAACCAAGCATCAACAAAATTGTTGGTAGTGCCAGTTTTCCCAGCCAGATCATTGCGACCAAGTTTCTTTGCTCTAATCGCAGTACCTCGCTGCACAACATCCTTAAGCATGCTCGTCATAAGATATGCATTGCGTGGATCTATTATCTTCTTTGCATCCACACCCGCTAATACAGGTTGTTTTTGCTCTAATACATTTCCTTTTTCATCCTCTATTCGCTGAATTAAGTAAGGTAAAACGCGGAAACCACCATTTGCAAATGCTGCATATCCTATAACCATCTGCATTGGAGTAACTGACCCTGCACCCAGAGCCATCGGGAGATAAGGTGGATGGAGCTTGGGATTAAAACCAAAGCGGGTGATGTAATCTTGGGCATATTGGACCCCAATAGCCTGGAGAATACGAATAGATACCATGTTCTTTGATCTAGCAAGGGCCTCGCGCATCCGTAAAGGACCATCAAATTTACCGGTATAGTTTCTAGGTTCCCATTCTTTACTTCCAGTTTCTTCAGCAGTAAAGAAAATTGGTGCATCGTTTATAACAGTAGCTGGAGTGAATCCCTTCTCCAGAGAGGCAGAATAAATGAAAGGTTTAAAGCTAGAACCTGGCTGACGCAATGCCTGTGTAATGTGGTTAAATTTATTACGGCTAAAATCATACCCCCCCACCAGTGCGCGAATCGATCCATCCTCTGGATCCATTGAAACTAAAGCAGCTTCGGCTTGAGGAAGCTGTACAATCTGCCACGCTCCCTTTTCGCTCTTTATTACTCGGATCAATGACCCCGGACGAATAAATTTCTTGCTAGCGCCCGTTTTCATCTCAAGAAACTTCCCTGCGAACCTAAGGCCATCACCTGAGATTTCTATAGTTTCTCCACCTTTGCGGTATGCCTGAACAAATTTGGAGTTGACTGCCAGTACTACTGCTGCGTGGATACCATCGCTAGCGCTCACATCTATAAGAGCCTCTTCTAGTGCCTCATTCTGATTGGCACTATTTTCAGGTAACTTAATAACCCCCTCAGGACCACGATAGCCATGGCGCATGTCATGGTCCATAACACCTTGACGTACAGCTTCATAAGCCGCTTCCTGATCTAGTTGTCTGACTGTTGTATAAACCCTAAGACCTTTGGTATAGGTTTCTTCCTTGTAATGTTCATACACCTCTTGACGTACCATTTCTGCCACATAATCGGCATGCAAAAGGAACTTTTGCGATTGATTTTTTTTAGAAACTACTTGTAGTGGCTGTTTTTTCGCTTCCTTGAACTCTAGGTCAGAAATAAAATTAAGCTTTTCCATACGTTGCAACACATAAATTTGCCGTGTCTTGGCACGTGCTGGATTAACCACCGGATTATAGCTCGAGGGAGCTTTAGGCAAACCTGCTAGCATAGCGGCCTCGGCTATATTGATTTCTTTCAGGGACTTCCCGAAATAAACCCGAGCTGCAGAAGCAAAGCCGTAGGAACGCTGCCCGAGATAAATCTGGTTCATATAAAGTTCGAGAATTTTGTCCTTGCTCAAGCTATGTTCGATCTTGAATGCAAGCAAAGCCTCACTAAATTTTCGTGTTAGTGTTTTTTCCTTAGTTAAAAAGAAATTTCGCGCCACTTGCATTGTTATAGTGCTCGCGCCTTGTTTTACTAAGCCAGAAGTAAAATTAGAATAAGCCGCGCGCAATATACCTAAGTAATCCACGCCACCATGTTGATAAAAACGCTCGTCTTCTGCGGCTATAATTGCCTGTTTAAGCCTCTCTGGCACCACATCAATTTTCACTAGGTCTCGGTGTTCTTCACCAAACTCTCCAATTAACAAACCTTCTGCACTATAGACTCTTAGAGGAATTTTTGGCCGGTAATCGGTCAGCACTTCGAGTGATGGGAGCGTGGGTATAGTGACTAGCGCAGCAAAAGTAACCAGAAGAACACCCAGCAAAATTGATGCAAAGGATGCTCCAATAATGTAAGCAGACCAACGCGCTAGCATAAAAAATAAATTCTAAAGTGTGAAATTAACATCATAAATTTAAAAGACTTAAATAGTTTTCTTTTTCCAGTAACTAGTTTACCCCTAAATATTGCCACAGAACGTGCCGTAAAAGATGTAGTGACCTTATAAAACAGCTAACGTTCATTCATATACAGCGGTCTTTGAAATAGAATTTAAATAAATAATTACAATCTAAGGGCTATATACCTCTTTCTTCCACGAATACCTTGCATTTAGGTTCTGCCAGAATAAACGTGTGTTAATTATAAGAGAAATGTACAAACAAAATAATATTTTCCTGTGTTTATGTTTTTTGAAATCTTTTAACCTATTTTTTTTATATATATTGCCGATAAGTTAATCCATGTTTAATAAAGAAATAAATATAAACCTGAATTTCCTTCAGACTAGATCACCACAATTGATTGGGGTGGATATTAGTCCGTCATCGGTGAAAATGGTTGAGCTCTCAGAGACTGGGAAAGACAAAAACACATACCGTATTGAACGATATGCTATTGAGCCCTTACCCAAGGACGCCATGCTTGACGGTAATATCGTAAATTTAGAAGCAGTTGGCGAGACTCTAGAGCGCGCTTGGAATCATTTAGGAACACGACTCAGAAATGTCGCTATGGCATTGCCAGCTGCAGCAGTGATCACCAAGAAAATTATTGTTCCCGCAGGACAACGTGAAGATGACTTAGCGTTCCAGGTCGAAGCCGAAGCCAACCAATATATTCCTTTTGCTCTGGACGAAGTAAATCTCGATTTCCAATTGATAGGGCCAGCACCCAATAACCCAGAAGAGGTTGAGGTACTAATCGCTGCCTCTCATAAGGAAAAGGTAGAGGATCGTATAGCTGCGGCACTGACCGCTGGCCTGAAAACTGTAGTTATGGATGTTGAACCTTATGCTGCACAGACTGCTTTTGAGTTGGTTGAACGTCAGCTTCCTAACGGTGGCATGGATCAGATTATTGCGGTTGTGGATATTGGTAGTTCTGTCATGGGTGTTAATGTGTTACTCAATGGACAATCAGTCTATATGCGAGATCAGCCATTTGCTGGAAACCAACTTTCTGAAGGGATTCAACGCTGCTTTAGCCTTTCTCCAGAAGAAGCTGAAACTGCTAGGCGTAATGAACAACTCCCAGGCAACTATAAGGCAGATGTATTAAATCCATTTTGCGAGGCCTTGGCATTGGAGGTAGCTCGCGCAATGCAATTTTTCTTCTCTTCGACCCAATATACTGAGGTCAATTATATTTTTCTGGCTGGTGGCTGCGCTGCCATCCCTGGGTTAGACGAAATTGTTGCCGCTCACGCGCAGGTAAGCACATTAATTGCTAATCCATTCGCTGACATGGCTCTATCTAATCGTGTCAGACCTAAGCTACTAAGTGTAGACGCGCCCTCTCTTCTGATTGCCTGTGGCTTAGCTATGAGAAGTTTTGATCCATCATGATCCGCATAAATCTACTCCCTCACCGCGAAATCAAGCGTAAAGCTCGGCAGCAGCAATTCGTTGCCATGGCAGGGATAACGTTGTTCCTCGGGATCCTAACTGTAGGAACAGTCCATCTCATGATTACCGGACAAATTGAGCACCAGGAGAGTCGCAATACTTATATGACAAACCAGACTGCGATTCTTGACAAGCAGATTGATGAAATTAAGAGCATAAGGGCACAGACCCAAGCACTACTAGCACGTAAGAAAGTAGTTGAGACCTTGCAGGACAATCGCGCTGATGTGGTGCATCTACTTGATCAACTGGTGCGATTACTTCCTGATGGTGTTTACCTTAGAAGCATCAAACAAACTAATCAGATAATCAATCTGGAAGGATATGCTCAGTCAAATGCACGTGTGTCAACTCTGATGCGTAAATTGGAGTCGTCACCCTGGCTGGGATTACCATCATTGGTTGAAATCAAGGCATCTGAAGTAAATAACACTCGTCTTAATGAATTTAATCTTAATGTAACTCTTATTCGCTCACCCCAGAGTACTGCTGCTGAAAACTCTATTCCGGGCCTTGTTGCTGTAACACCATAGAAAAGCTAAATATTTAAACTGCTATGAACCTAATAGAAGAGATAAACCAACTTAACACCAAAGATCTAGGGAGCTGGCCTCTATCTATCAAGATTGGCACGCTTACTATTTTACTTGCGGCAATCATCTCCGCCGGCTATTTCCTAGACTGGCAAGATCAATGGTTGTCTCTGGATCAATCCAAGGCGGAAGAAGTAAAGCTTAAAGAAACCTATCTAGTAAAAAAGAAAGATGCAATAAATTTGGATATCTTGCGACAGCAGCTAATGGACATTGAGTTATCTCTTGGTGCTCTTTTGAAACAATTGCCGCACAAGTCTGAAATGGATGCTCTTTTGATAGATATTAACCACGCCGGGTTGGGACGCGGACTGCAATTTGAGTTGTTCAAACCAGCAGCTAGCGAGGTCATATCAGAATTCTACGCAGAGCTACCAATCACTGTTCGTGTCACTGGGAATTACCACGACATCGGTGCTTTTGCCAGCGATATCTCACAATTGCCACGTATCGTTACACTTAATAATATTAGCATTTCCCCTAATACAAAGACTCAAGGGGGGTTGGTAATGAACGCTACTGCAAAAACTTTCCGCTATTTGGATGAAGAAGAGACTGCTAAGCAAAAGAAGGGGGGTGGCAAATGATGAAGTGGACCCGTCTACCACTACTAATGCTTCCTTTAACTCTATTAGCATGTGGTAATGAAACACATAGTGATCTGGAGGTATTTATCAAGGACTCTGGAAAAGGTTTACGTGGGCAAGTGGTCCCTGTACCCGAAGTCCAACCCTACTCTCACTTTCCCTATACGGCATTTGAAATTCCTAACCCATTCGAGCCCCGTAAGAACAAACTGACAAAAGTTGAAGGTGGCGGGCTTCAGCCTGATTTGAGCCGCCGCAAAGAGGCCTTGGAAAAGTTCCCTTTAGAAAGTTTGAAGATGGTTGGCTCTCTTAAGCAAGATGAAAAATCCTACGCACTTATTAAGGCTCCTGATAGCACTCTCCATAGAGTTAAAGCAGGTGGCTATCTTGGGCAAAATTTTGGATTGATCTCTGCCATTTCAGAATCTGGAGTGAATTTAAAAGAAATTGTACAGGACAGTACTGGTGACTGGTCTGAACGTGTCAGCATGTTAATGCTTGAAGATCAGGAGTAGAAGAAATGAACGTACCGAACATTATAAATCCTTATATTTGGCTTAGATGCGGTTTATTATTTTCCGTAGTATTACCCACATTCGCTGCCAACCCGGACCCGATCTCGCCTACTAAAGTTTCTAAATTTAGTATTGAAAATATCAGTGCTTCTACCTCCCAGGGAAATCTTCTGGTAATTAAGGTATCTATGAATCAACCTCTTGCCAATCCTCCTGCAGGTATCTCCCTAAACAATCCAGCTCGGATTTATTTCGATTTTCCTGATACTTCTAATGCACTCGGTAAAAATTCGCAAGATATGGGTGAAGGTGCGCTTCGTAGTTTTAACATTGCACAGTCTGGAAATCGAACTCGTTTGGTGATGAACCTTTCAAAACCGCTTGTATATGAAACAAAAATTGAAGGTAAATTTCTTCTTATCTCTCTTCGGGATGAAGCGTCTGAAAATGCCACATCCAGTACAGACGCACATTTTGCTGAAAATGAATCTAGCGAGCAAGAGCTCAGTTTGCGTGATGTAGACTTTCGCCGTGGAGCTAGTGGAGAGGGCCGCATACAGGTTGATCT
>SPBV01000119.1 GCA_004525885.1 Nitrosomonadales bacterium | reverse complement strand
TGTTATGTCTGCTGGTGCTTACGGTATGAGTATGAGTTCCAACTACAACAGTCGTCCTCGTGCAGCTGAGGTTATGGTAGATGGTGACAACATTTATCTTATACAGGAGCGCGAGTCTGTGGAGCAATTATTTGCTAACGAGAGAATTTTGCCATAGTTAGTACGTGAGAAAAGACAGAAATAATGCTAAAATAGTAACAGGACAACGACAGTTTTTTTGTAAGTCTTATTGTTCTAGTTCTAGATTTTGGTATCATATCAAAATCTCGTTACAGCAGAAGGATCGTAGCAAGTCCCAAGAAAATAAAAAAACCACCACTGTCAGTTATGGCAGTGATTATCACGCTAGAGCCCTTAGCTGGGTCGCGCCCTAGTTTATGTAGTGTTAGCGGAATCAGTACTCCCAATAATGCCGCTAGCAGAAGGTTTAATGCCATTGCCATAGTCACTACAACACTAAGGGAAATGCTGTGGTAAATTAAGAAGGCAAACAATCCGGCTGCGCTGCCACAAATTATTCCATTAACTGCACTTACGACTATTTCCTTAGCGAATAGCTTGTTTGCTTTACTGGCATTAAGTTGTCCTAAAGCAATAGCGCGTACGATCATGGTAATGGTTTGGTTGCCAGAGTTACCGCCGATACCGGCAATAATTGGCATCAGTGCTGCTAGCGCTACCAGTTTTTCGATAGAACCCTCAAATGCACCAATTACACGGGAAGCAATGAATGCTGTAATTAGATTTATAGCTAGCCAAACCCAGCGATTTTTTACACTCTTCCATACTGGCGCAAATAAATCTTCTTCTTCACTCAAACCGGCCAGATTCAAAGCTTTATTTTCCGATTTTTCACGATTAAAATCCATGGCTGCGTTGACGGTAACACGTCCCAACAATTTATCGTTCATATCTACTACTGGAGCAGTAATAAGATTATAGCGTTCGAATACATGAGTTGCCTGTTGTGCTTTGTCATCCGGGTGAAGTTTCACCATCTTTGTCGACATCATCGCTGAAACTTTGGTATCAGGATTATTCACTAGTAAAAGATTCACGGGCAGCACACCCATGAGTCTTTCATCTCGGTCTACTACGAATAGCTGATCAGTTTGGTCAGGTAACTCCTCTAAGCGTCGCAGATAGCGTAAAACGACCTCTAGCGTCACTTCTTTACGGATAGTTACCATATCAAAATCCATTAGCGCTCCAACCGCATCTTCTGGATAGGACATAGCTGAACGTAATTGCTCCCGTTCTTCTGTAGGCAGTGTTTGAAACAGATCATTAAGAACATTACGTGGTAGATCGGGTGCTAAATCAGCTATCTCATCGGCATCTAGTTGCCCTGTCGCGGCCACTAGTTCTCCGCTATTCATAGCAGCGATAAGTGTTTCGCGTACCGAATCTGAGGTTTCTAACAGAATCTCACCATCTCGGTCTGCCTTGACCAAATCCCAGATCATTAGACGTTCTTTTAGGGGCAGGGCTTCCAGAATGTAGGCGATGTCAGCAGGATGTAGTTTGTCGAGTAGATTCTGCAGTTCTGCCAGATTCTGTTTGTGTACTAGAGAATTGACTAATTCATAACGTGGAGTCTCCTGCATTTTTACGAAACCTTCTACAAGCCTGTGTTTGCTTAGCAGATGTACCACCTGCTGTAAATTTTCTTGCAGGTTCCTAGTATCGTGGTCGTTGTGATTATTTGTTCTAGCCATGGCAAGTCGTCTGAATGACGAGACAATATTGTGGAATTGCAAGGAAGCTCAATAGATACGTCTTATTATAAGAAAAAAAGTTATTAGAGAGTATGCGGCATCCCAACAAGAAATCGGTAATATATATTCAAGGAATTCGCGAAGAGCCCATTCTCTTAAGAATGATATCTGATTTTTTCAACAGCTGCGTGGTATTGCGATTCTGGTCATAGAAACGTGGGTTAGGAATCATAGCAGCAAGGAGGGCAGATTGCTTTGCAGAAAGGGAAAAAGAGGAAATATTATAATAATATTGAGCTGCAGCTTCAGCCCCGAATACGTTGTTGCCCCACTCAATAATATTTAAATAAATCTCTAGGATCCGCCGTTTGGACATTACATTTTCTAGCATCAATGTGATGATGGCCTCTTCCATCTTGCGCCAAGGAGTTTTTTTGGTAGAGAGAAACAAATTCTTTGCGAGTTGTTGGCTGATAGTGGAGCCACCTACAATAAATTTTTTCTTTTCCAAATTTTTCTTATAGGCCATCTGTATGGCTATATAATCAAAACCGTTATGTTTCAAGAATTTGGCGTCCTCAGAAGCAATAACAGCACGTTTTAGATAAGGGGAAATGAGTTCGTAAGGTATCCACTTATAGCGTAACTCTATTCTGTTGCTGGGATTCTTATTTCGTAATATATCTAGACGGTGCTGCATGAAAGCACTGGTAGATGGGTTGTAAGAATTCCAATAAACAATATGGCAGAGAATCCATACTTGATAGAAAAAAACTAAACAGAAAAGAAAAAGGATGGTTTTCCAGAACCAATACTTACGGGGGTTTGTCACTTACTGCTTATATCATTATATTTGTAATTCATTTTCTTAGCATCTCAATCAGTTGCTTGGTTTCAGGCCTTATTCCACGCCATATAAAGAACGATTCTGCGGCCTGCTCCACTAGCATACCGATGCCATCTGACAGATATTCTGCGCCTTCTTGGCTAGCAAATTGTAAAAAAGGTGTTTGCCCATTGCCGTACATTATGTCGTATGCAAGAGATTCAGCGGAGAATGTGCCCTGTGGCAATGGTAGTGGTTCACCGAAAAGGCTAGCAGAGGTAGCGTTGATTACAAGGTCAAATTCCTTCCCGGTAATATCTTCATAATTACCAGATACAATAGTATTATTATACGAGGAGAATTGCTTCCGTAATTTGTGTGCTTTTTGTACGGTACGATTTGAAATTACTAGCATGCGTGGTTCTTGATTTAGTAATGGCAATATTATGCCGCGAGCAGCACCACCCGCACCACATAGCAGTACCCGCTTGGCCGTAATAGCAAAGCCAAGATTAATCACAATATCTCGTATTAGTCCAGCGCCATCAGTGTTGTGACCATAAATTTCGTCACCATCAAAGACTAGCGTATTAACTGCTCGTGCAGCTGTGGCTTGCTCAGTCAATTGAGTCGAAATTTTATAAGCATCAACCTTGAAAGGAATGGTTACATTCATACCCTTTCCGCCATTCTGCCGAAAGTCTTCAATTGCTGCCGCAAAGCCATTTAGTGGTGCAAGTATGGCTTCATAATACATGTCCTGCCCAGTCTGTTTTGAAAACTCAGCATGGATAAGCGGCGATTTGCTGTAAGTGACAGGATTACCAATGACGGCGTAAGTATCAGGCATATGTGAAATAATCAGAGTTAAATATGGCCGTAATAATTAAAGGTTCTAACTTACATTAATTATTTGCTTATTAGCTCATCTGAGCGGGTAAACATCCAGGTACGTGTAATGTGTAGGATGTCGGTGTCTCGACTGATATCAGGCGGAAAAGGAGAAAATCCGTTTTGTCCGGCAAGCTTAACGATATTTATAGCTGCTTCATCCAGAGTTTTATTCCCTGAAGAGCGATTAATTTCAATTGATTCGAGCGTGCCGTCTGCCATGATGCCAACAGTGAGTTGTAAGTTTCCGTAGAGCCCCTTCCGCTTGGCGGTTTCAGGGTAATTCAGGTTTCCAATGCGCTCTACCTTGACGCGCCAGTCTTCTACATAACGTGCAAAACGGTATTCCTTCGTACGAGCACCAATGAATTTACGTTTTGGACGTTTCTGATAGGCATCAAAATCCCTGGCAGCCTGTGCTTCTAAACGAATGATTTCACGGCTACGCTGAATTAAGTCGGAGGTATCTAGGGTTTTCTCTCTTTGTTTTGACTGTTCCAAATGTGAATTGGATTGATGAATTATTTTCTTACTATTGACCGTAGTCATTAGCCTTTCTGCTTCCTGCTCTAGTTGTTTTATTTTTTGTTTAGATTTGGATACATCAATTGATTGCTTATGTTCAGGGGGTAGCGGAAAAGGTGTCTTGGCACTACGGTTGTCATCGGTATTGCCACCACCGTCTAAATTGGCTTGTGCCAGCAAATTTGTTTTGTGAGGTTTTGATGTAGATTTGCTATTGACCAGAACTACCTCTAATGGCGTAACTACGTTATCAGATTTTGGGATTGGAAGTTTGAAGGTAACCCCGAATAATATAGCCGCATGGAAGATAAGTGATATAAGTATCGCCACGTCCAAGCGTGATGATGGATCAAATACCCAGCTGCGTAATCCATTGAGATTAAATTCAGACATATTTGCTGTAAAAGTCAATGTACTAAGGAGTTTAGAAAACTTAAACTGGAAGCATACTAATTATCATTTATTGTAAGCAACAATGGTGTGTTGGTCACATCGTAGAGCCTATTTCAGGTCTCCAGTTTTCTGATAAATTTTGTGTTCAAAGTTAACTCCAGCAAGTCAATCTTTAATATTTCCAATTCGACATAGGTTTCAGGAAATATTTCCGGCAAAGAGGGTGCTCGTATCACCAGCGGCAGATGATCTAGTTTTACAAAATTCTCCTTGATTACCAGTGCGCTAGTAGTACTGATCTTTTCCTGTAACAGCCAGCGCAAACACCAATATCGTTCCATTTTACGTTGGAACGCATTGTAGGCCTCATAAACCTCATCGAAATTCCTCATTGATGTCAGTAGACTACTACAATCTTTTGGGTGAGGTGGTTCTTCTCCCCGTAGAAGTGAGACTAATTGTCTCTGATTTATAAGATCGACATAGCGGCGCATTGGCGAACTGAACCAAGCATACTGTGAGACACCCAGACCCTGGTGAGGTGCAGGAGACGTGCTCATTCTAACTTTCCCACCACCTTGGTTACGATATATCCCAGTAACTCCGCCGTTAGCTAGTTGCTTTCCCCATTCAGTATTGACAAAAATCATCAGTTCTGACACCAATTTGTCTAACGGGGAATCACGTCGCCGCTCTTTAATGGTGACATTGTCTCCCTTAACACTGAATCCATAGTCAATTCTTTCGTTGTTACTATCATTAGCTTTACCGCGAGAATATTCCATTTTACGGGCAAAATTCCACAGTGTTTTTAATTCTTGCCCAAAGTCACAATTAATGTTGTTTCTTGCTAATGTATTCTCATTAAAATCATCCTCCAGCGTATCACGTCTTAGGTTAGCTGCAATTCTCACCTGGTCAATACGGCTGCTCGTGGCGGTTACTGTGAAATCATCAGCTACGTCAAGATACATTGAAACTGTGGGGCAAAGTCGTTTTTCTCCCAGGGTGTAGTAGTGGATTACATTTTCTGGAAGCATGGTAATTTTGCTCCCCGGTAAATAAACGGTAGACAGTCGTTGTGCGGCCACTATATCCAGGGATGATCCCGGAATAATCCCCAGAGTAGGTGCGGCGATGTGTATACCAATGCGAAAGCTACCAAGAGGTAGAGGAGTAACAGAAAAAGCATCATCGATTTCAGTAGTGGAGGCATCGTCTATGCTAAAAGCAACTACGTCAGCTATAGGTAAGTCAGATGGGTTACTCAGTTCTGTACCGGTATCTG
>SPBV01000295.1 GCA_004525885.1 Nitrosomonadales bacterium | reverse complement strand
TATTCATATTGTTCATTATTACTTTATTCCATCATCTGAACCACTCAGAATTCAATTCGTGAATGACGAAAAGAACCTCTATTGAGGATAAATATGATGGGTGATGATGAATTGATGATATTGAACGTGTAGTTGCGTCGCTTACGACGCTTGGAAGGTTTCAGTGTTTTCGTGATTTTAGGACGCATCGTGGTTGTGATTCTAGGACGCATCGTGGTTGTGATTCTATGACGCATCGTGGTTGTGATTCTATGACGCATCGTGGTTGTGATTCTAGGACGCATCGTGGTTGTGATTCTATGACGCATCGTGGTTGTAGTAGTGGCGATTGGTTTTGAGCCATACAGGAATTGGATACCTGCTATGTCATCAGGACCTATAGCATTTACAAAGTCGAGATAAACAGGAAACATGATATCAACCATCGTCTGCTCGACTTTGTGCCCGAGACCAAGTGTGTGCCCAAACTCGTGTACTAAGGTCCTGAATAGCTTATCATCATCCCAGGATTCGTCCATGTCAAGATGAACACGACCATCTGGTGGATAAAACGCGTGCCCCATTGTACCTCCTGTGCCGTCAAAGGGATAGCTGTCAAAATGATCACCCCTCTGAAATGAAATCTTTATGTTCGCTTCAGTGACGACTGAAACCTCAGTAAAAGTTAACGGTGTGTATTGACCCCATTCATGGAGAGCTTTGTGAATTAAATAACGCATTCGAGTCTGATTGACCAACCCTGTTTGATTGAGATAAATCCACTTGAGATCATTTTTGGACCATTTGTCTGCCTGAATCGAGTAAGAGGCAGGGCCTACTTTTTTTTTAAATCGACAGGGGTGCTTGAATTTGTGCTTTCAATGTCGTCGTCGCCCCCAAAACCGTCATCAAAGGGCTCATCAATGTAATCCGGAGTACCGCACGTTGTTGGGAATACAATCCTGATTACGGGAGTGTCGATGACTCCTGTCTGTGGCAGACCCATGC
Source organism: Nitrosomonadales bacterium (assembly GCA_004525885.1). GTDB lineage: Bacteria > Pseudomonadota > Gammaproteobacteria > Burkholderiales > Nitrosomonadaceae > BJGV01. The sequence goes on along the minus strand of SPBV01000295.1, from coordinate 1,445 downwards.
TTCCCTGGAACCTACGAAGACTCTGTGCTTCTCGTTTCTTATGGCGCATCATGGCTATAGCCTGTTTAGGAGTGAGAGATGTCAATTTGGATAGTTTTTTCCACTTGTTTAACTGCCTGACCTTCATGAAGTCATTGGCTACGAGATATTCGAGCACTCCCTTCTCAATAAAGATGGCAGATTCGGTGATAGGTTGTGAGCTGATATGAATGGATTGGTTAGATAAAACCTCCGTCCTCGTAGGATATCGGTACGGAACCATAAACGGAGCTGCGTCCAAACTACTACTCAAAAAGCTGCCCACAAAGAGCAATGGAAAAATTGAAAGATATCGCATCGTGTTTATTTATTTGTGAATAGTACATAAGCTTCTACGTAACTGACGTAAAAATAAGATTGTGACTCTAAAATGACATACTTGGGACCATTCACTCAAGCAACGTTAATGTATGAACCCAATGAGGTCGCCTTGAAAGGCGGTGTAACAACGCCTGGCACTATACTGGACTATGTGGCGAAAAACCAGTCACACTTTCTACATATCATTATGAAGGCTGGGCTGCAATCCTTCTACAATTCGATTGGACGCTCCTATACGTTGTTTGTATCCAGGGAATCACAGATCATTTCACATTTGGACAAGGGCACTTCTATACGGTTTCTGAAAATGTCCACGGTTCCAGGTGTCATCACAACGGATATGTTTTCAAACAACCAGACCATATTTCCATTAGATCATAGGAATGACTTGTCCATTAAAAAGTACAGAGATGGTGAGATTAGAGTAGATGACAACCCGCTCATTGCAGGTGACATCATGTGTAAAAACGGAATCATACACATCATTGATGGAGTCCTCTGGCCAACATACTAATTTATTACCGATCTCTGATCGGCAGATCCGTCTTCTATTACCCCGGGGGGTAATAGAATTTAGTAAGCATCACGTCTACTTCTCATATAGATAAACATGATGATAAACAATGCAATTAAAATGAACATCATTACTTGGCTAGTTAGGATGTTTTTGATTTCTGTAACCACCCCAAGTGCTTCATCAGCCTTGTTGGTAGCATCATCTACAGCTTGCTCAATTTGCTCGGTACGCATGAGTCGGTTTCTGTTTTGCGCCATGGCAACCTGGGCCGCCGAAGCACCAGGAGTCATGGGAACAACGTACTGCGTCTGAGGCATCCTATTGTATTGCGGCAAAACTGACCAATGTTTCATTATCTTTTTTTTGTACATAGATAATTTTTTATAGATATATGACTCGGAAGATTTGTTCCCGCTCTTTAGCAATCTTAGCCCACTTGTTGTTGAGCCCCTTCATCATTTCCCCATATCCCATGGTCTTGAAGATCTGGTCAAGGGGGTTGACCATGGCTTCAGCGTAGTACATGGGATCAATACGAAGTACACTAGTATGGCGCATAAAGTAGTCG
>SPBV01000009.1 GCA_004525885.1 Nitrosomonadales bacterium | reverse complement strand
GTTGGTTTGATGGATGGCACAATAGATGCAGTCTGTTCTGACCATGCGCCAGTTGATGAAGATGCGAAACTACTTCCTTTTGTCGAATCTGAGGCTGGCGCTACCTGCTTGGAACTGTTGTTATCACTTGTATTAAAATGGGCGGAAGAAATGAAGATCCCGCTGGCTGAGGCAGTAGCTAAAATCACTTCAGAGCCAGCTAGAATACTTGGTGTGGAAGCTGGTCATTTGTCTATAGGCGCAACTGCTGACTTGTGTATTTTCGATCCAGATCAGTATTGGAGAGTCGAAGCGCAGACACTCAAAAGCCAGGGCAAGAATACGCCATTCCTTGGCATAGAATTGCAGGGAAAGGTAAAGTACACTTTAGTAGATGGCATCATCGTTTATGAAGATTGAGCCTTAATTCGAGGCATGCATTTATATACGTAGCCAATATATCTGAAACATATCTGGATCAATATGACTAACCCACTGCTTGATTTTTCTGGACTACCACGCTTTTCAGATATTCAAACTAAACACATCGACCCAGCTGTGAAAGAGTTGCTGGCCCGTGGCCGCTCAATTGTTGAAGCGGTCCTTTGTGAAGTCGCCGCACCAACTTGGCAGAACTTCGTGCAGCCAATGACAGATGTCCACGAGCACATATCTCGTGCCTGGGGACAGGTGTCACATTTAAATGCGGTAATGAATAGTCCAGAATTGCGTAAGGCGTATAACAGTAATTTACCGATAGTTACAAAATACTACGCTGAGCTAGCACAAAATCAGGCATTGTTTGAGAAATTCAAAAAACTTCATAATAGCAGTGAATTTAAGCACCTTAGCCGCGCCCAAAAAAGGATAGTCGAAAATGAATTACGAGATTTTCGTCTAGGAGGTGCGGAACTGAAGTCTGAGCAAAAGAAGCGCTTTCTCAGTATTCAAGAAGAATTATCTATACTTTCTTCAAGATTCAGCGATAACCTACTAGATGCGACAAATAATTTTATGTTGCATACAGAGAATGTAGAAGATGTATCAGGCATTCCAAATGATGAGCTTCAAACAGCAAGAGAAACAGCCAAAAAAGATAGCGATTCTGGTTGGAAATTTACGTTGCACGCACCCTCTTATCAGCCAATCATGCAGTATGCTGACAATCGTGAATTACGCAGAAAAATGTATTATGCTTATTCTACGCGTGCTAGTGAGATCGAATTAACTGGTCCTTGTTCTAGTAGTAAGGCTGATTGGGACAACAGTCCTCTCATCTACAAGATACTTGAGTTGCGTAAAGAGGAAGCACAATTACTTGGATTTGACTGCTACGCTGATGTCTCGCTGGCATCAAAAATGGCTTCCACGCCAAAGCAGATTCTAGATTTTCTTGTTAATCTAGCTATTAAAGCTAAGCCCTATGCTAAGCTTGATCTGGAGGAACTGTGTCAATTTGCCTCTGATCAACTTGGGTTGAATAAACTTGAATCGTGGGACTTAGCATATGCTAGTGAGAAGCTACGGGTTGCGCGCTATGCTTTCTCTGATATGGACGTAAAACAATATTTCCCTGAAACAAAAGTACTGGCGGGCATGTTCAAGCTGGTTCAAAGTCTTTACTGCATTACTATTACTTCATCGGAAGAGAACCCCAGCATTCAATTTTGGCACCCTGATGTAAAATTCTTCAACATCAACGACTCTGATGGAAAACTGATAGGACAATTTTATGTTGATCTGTACGCGCGCTCTGGTAAGCAAGGTGGTGCGTGGATGGACGATGCCATTACTCGCAGGCGGATTGAGAATGGAAAAAGTGATATTCAAACGCCGGCAGTATATCTTAATTGTAATTTTGCAAAGCCAATCAATATTAATGGTCAAATGCGGCCTGCACTATTCACCCATGATGAAGTCATAATATTATTCCATGAATTCGGCCATGGCTTGCATCACCTACTTACTCAGGTAGAAGAATTAGGTGTTTCTGGGATCAACGGGGTGGAATGGGATGCAGTGGAGTTACCTAGTCAGTATATGGAGAATTTCTGTTGGGAATGGGAGGTGTTGACTGGTATGACGCAGCATGTTGATAGCGGTGCGCCACTTCCACGAGAATTGTTCGATAAAATGATTGCTGCAAAAAATTATCAGAGCGGCATCCAGACTTTACGACAGATAGAATTTTCACTATTTGACATGCACCTACATTTCGATTTTAATCTGGATAAAGGGAAAACAGTATTGGAGTTGCTAGAAGGAATTCGTGAGCAAGTGGCAGTTATTATTCCACCAAGATTCAATCGTTTCCCCAATAGTTTCTCGCATATATTCGCGGGTGGATACGCGGCGGGATATTACAGCTACAAATGGGCAGAAGTGCTATCTGCTGATGCTTATAGTATGTATGAAGAAAGTGCAGATGGGGTAATAAACGAGAAGATTGGCGCCCAATTTCGTGATGAAATCCTTGCTGTGGGCGGGAGTCGAACGGCGCTAGAATCTTTTATAGCATTACGTGGGCGTGAGCCGGAGATAGACGCGTTGTTACGTCATTGTGGCATGGCGACTAAATAAAAGACAAGAAACAAAATGATTCTGCTTCTTAAATAGAAAGGTAAGAATTTGATGAAAATAGCATATGCCTTAATCCTCTTGCCATTTCTTCTAGCAGAAATGGCAAGTGCAGCAGAGATGTACCGTTGGGTAGATGCAAATGGTAAGGTTCATTACACTGACACCCAGCCGCCACTTACAGCGAAAAGTGCACAGAAAAAAGAGTTGGGAAATCAAGCAGGGAAAGCGCAAATGCCCTATAGCCTGCAACAGGCCATAAAAAATTTTCCGGTTACTTTATATAATAGTGAATGTGGAGAGCCATGCATGAATGCAATAGAGCTGCTAGTAAATCGTGGAATTCCGTTCTCTAAGAAAAGTCCTGAAAATAATCCAACAGACGCAGAATCCCTAAAAAAACTTACCGATGGGGATCTGGTAGTGCCAGTTCTAGTCATTGGGAAAGATATACTAAAAGGGTTTGAGAGGGATAGCTGGAACAGTGCGCTCGATTTGGCGGGTTACCCCAAGAGCTCTATTTTACCAAAATCATTCATCACACAAGACCCCGTAGCAGACGACTAATCTTAACCAAAGATAGTTCTCCGCTACAGGACCCTAAAGATATAAAGAGTAGAGATCAAATGAATTGATTTGAAACACAATTCATCCTAATAAAATTACTTGGACTATAATTAGGATAATTAGGATGAGACTTAAGTAAATACGTTTGCAGAGAACTCAAAATTACTATTATTACCGAGACTCCTCAGTAACCTCCTCTGTAACTTTATTAGGTTTTTTGCGGCGCAACCAGAAAAAAGCAGCAATACCTCCTCCCGCAACCAGCAACAGAGCAATTTCTAGCATACCAATACCAGAGTGTCCGCCATGGCCACCACCTTCGCCTACATGTAAAGGAAGAGTAACCGCTGCGCTCATTTTGCCAGCTTTCTCTGTTTCTAGCAGCAAATTATATTGGCCTAATTCTTTCAAATTTACTAAAAACGTAATAGTCCCAGACGGATATGGTTGTGCAGGTGTGGACATAACAGTCTTATTTTGACCTCCCTCTGCTAAGACCAGACGGATACCAATTGGTATTTCACGAGACTTAGACCCCTGAAGGTCTACTGTTACAATATGTTCGCCGATATTTGGCAGATGCTTACAAAATGCGTGTGTAGGCGGAAGTTGTCCCTTTGGTTTCTCATAGACACTATAGTTTAGAGGTATAGGCCCTGATTTTATATTACAGTCATCGCCTCCCCCATGACCCATATGGCCAATCATTAGTTGCGCATAGGCCGGTAGCGTCACTAGTGATACCAGTACAGCAGCCCATTTTAGACGCAAAATCCACTCAAACGCTTTGTTCATAGTGTCTCCATATTTTGATATATTGGCCAATCATTTACTCAGCGGTTTTTCCGAGTAATTTAACCGGGTGATTGTATATCAATTAAATCAAGAATGGGAGCGGAGTATAAGAGCAAAACATTATAAAATTAGGATAACAAATAGGAAAGTCAAATATTTTAGTGAGTTCGCAGCGCAATACCTTGAAAAACCCGCAAATTTTTTTGTAGGGCTGTAGGAGATTATTCCCACAAGGATAAAGCACAAGTTTTATTTGGTAGGTTGAAATAAGAATACTCAGCTCTACTTTAAGAACTTGTGTGTCAGTATATAATAGGCGCCTCGATAAATTCTAAGTTGAGCTTAATATAGTTCACAATTACGACATTGAAAGATCTAAAAACGAACCCCGGCACCTCGACGCATAATATTTGTATTCAGCATGGCGAAAAAATACTGGCTTCGCAGTTACCGCAAGTCAAAAATAAGGGATATGATTTTGCACCCCCATTTCGGGAAATAACAGTCCATCTCTATTTGATTGGCGTTATGTGGCGCCATGGCGAAGATCTAAACTTAGTAATAAATCCTCGCGAACATGCTTTGGCATCACTGCACACAATGCTAGTGAAAACTGGAATGAGTGAAAAGAATGCACAGAAACGAATTGCACTTCTAAAAAATATGTCTCAAACAGAAGATGGTAGTGACACGCTCGCGGTATCTTCAGGTTATCAGGCCATGCAGGATGATAATAGCTTGGATATGATTTTTGAAGAATATCGTGATGAGGCGCGTGTTTCCGGTGCTCTCTGGCGGCTTTATAACCGGGGTAAAAAAATTATGTTCATTGGTGGGGGTGCTGCGGCCTTTCTTGCGATCTGGTTTGTTACGGTTTTCATCCCATCAAGCAGCGGGGTTGCTGTATTAGCAGCAGGATTATTTGCTGCTGCTTTGGTTGTAATACCAACATTTATGGTTGGAGCTTTAATATATCGGGTAAAGTTCAAAAAAAACCCCACTTCAACTGTGCGGCGATTATGATTCTTGATAGCGATCTTAGCGTTGAGTTGCTCGCATTTTCCCCTTTATTAATAATACTATTATTATTGGGCGGTCTAGTAGCTGCTCGAAAATTAAATTCAGGAATTACTTTCTTGATGGGATCTATGCCAAGGGTGGATGCTGCGATTGGAAAAATATGATATTTCATACAAATATTTAAAGAATTTATCGGTTTAGAGAAAATTATGAGTGCTGTGATTATAGATGGCAAGGCGATTGCCAGCGCACTACGAGTTGAGTGGAAGGCTCGTGCCGAATATTTAAAAGAGAAAGGTATGCAACCAGGATTAGCGGTGATTATTGTCGGGAATAATCAGGCCTCCAGTATTTATGTGCGCAACAAGGTAAAAGCTTGTAATGAGACTGGTATTTATTCAGAAGTACACGAATTCTCTGAAAATATAGATGAATGTGAGGTACTGAAACGTATTCAGGAGTTGAATAAAAATTCTAAAATACATGGAATATTAGTGCAATTGCCATTGCCGCGACATTTTGAAGATAGAAGAATAATTGCGTCTATCGAGGCGGGAAAAGATGTGGATGGTTTTCATCTTAACAATATTGGTGCGCTTGTTACTGGTAATGCGGTGTATCCGCCTTGTACTCCCTATGGTGTGATGAAAATGCTGGAAAAAAGCGGCATCCAGATTGAAGGGCAAAATGCGGTGGTGGTAGGCCGCAGCAATATCGTTGGAAAACCAATGGCACTAATGTTGTTGGAGAAAGGTGCGACTGTTACCATTTGCACATCGAAAACACGTGATCTAGCAGAGCACACAAGGCGTGCCGACATTTTGGTTGTGGCGACTGGCAAACCACGAATGATTACAGCCAAAATGGTTAAACCCGGTGCAACAGTAATAGATGTGGGTATAAACCGAATGCCTGACGGTAAATTGGCGGGTGATGTGGATTTTGATTCGGTCAAGGAGAAAGCAGGGCATATCACGCCCGTACCGGGTGGAGTAGGGCCAATGACAATTGCTATGTTGCTTTGCAATACCATTGAGGCAGCAGGGCGCATCCAATCCGGAATTGAACCACAGGTTAACACGGGTAATAACACGTAACAATTATAAGGCAGAAGCATGGAACCTACACCCGATATTGATCCACAGGAAACGCAAGAATGGCTTGATGCGCTGGAATCTGTTCTAGTACATGAGGGGACGGAGAGAGCGCATTATCTACTAGGGAGACTAGTAGATAAAGCGCGTAGCTCTGGTGCCTATCTTCCTTATAGCGCCACTACTGCATACATAAACTCTATCCCACCTGGCAGGGAAGAGGCTTCACCTGGGGATCACGCGCTCGAACACCGTATCCGTTCTTACGTACGCTGGAATGCCATGGCAATGGTATTGCGCGCGAACAAAAAAACGAATGTGGGCGGCCATATCGCTACCTTTGCATCTGCCGCAACACTTTACGATGTGGGCTATAACCATTTCTGGCACGCTGCTAGCAAGAATCATGGCGGTGACCTGGTGCTCGTACAAGGACACTCTTCTCCCGGAATTTATGCCCGCGCTTTTATGCTGGGGGAGCTAACTGAGGAGCAGTTGGATAATTTTCGCCAAGAGGTAGGGGGGAAAGGCTTATCTTCCTATCCGCATCCGTGGTTAATGCCTGATTTTTGGCGATTTCCAACAGTATCAATGGGGTTGGGGCCATTGATGGCGATCTATCAGGCTCGCTTCATGAAATATCTTGACAGTCGTGGTTTAGCTAAGACCGAAGGGCGTAAAGTCTGGGCCTTTATGGGTGATGGTGAAATGGATGAACCTGAATCACTAGGTGCAATTTCGTTGGCCTCACGTGAGAAACTGGATAACCTGATTTTTATCATTAATTGCAATCTTCAGCGTCTTGATGGACCCGTGCGCGGCAACGGCAAGATCATTCAGGAGCTCGAAGGTAGCTTTCGTGGGGCTGGCTGGAATGTCATCAAGGTAATTTGGGGGTCTTACTGGGATCCGTTGTTAGCAAAAGATACGAAAGGCTTGTTGCAGAAACGCATGATGGAATGTGTTGACGGTGAATATCAAACTTTTAAATCTAGAGACGGTTCTTATGTACGGAAGCATTTCTTTGGAAAATATCCAGAATTACTAGAGCTGGTGGCTAATATGTCTGACGATGACATCTGGCGACTAAATCGTGGGGGGCATGATCCGCATAAAGTATATGCTGCCTATGCCTCAGCAGTAAAACATACTGGACAGCCAACAGTGATACTTGCCAAAACAATCAAGGGTTATGGCATGGGTGAATCAGGTGAAGCGCAAAACATTACGCATCAGCAAAAGAAAATGGGCACCACTTCTCTAAAAGAATTCCGTGATCGTTTTCGTTTGCCGGTTCCTGACGACAAAATAAACGAAGTGCCGTATCTCATGTTCGACAAAGACTCACCTGAGTTAGCTTATATGCGAGCGAAGCGTGATGGATTGGGAGGGCTTCTCCATCGCCACCAGCGGAAAAATACAGAAGCATTACAAATACCGCCATTATCAGCATTCGATACGTTACTTAAAGCTAGCGGTGAGGGGCGGGAATTTTCTACCACCATGGTGTTTGTTCGTATACTAAATATTTTGGTGAAGGATAAACTCATCAGTAAGCGAATAGTTCCGATTGTGGCAGATGAGTCGCGCACATTTGGTATGGAAGGTATGTTTCGGCAGTTGGGTATTTGGTCGTCAACCGGGCAACTTTACACGCCGGAAGATGCCGATAAGTTGATGTATTACAAGGAAGACAAAAATGGCCAGATCCTGCAGGAGGGCATTAATGAAGCGGGAGCGATGTCATCATGGATAGCGGCAGCAAGCGCTTATAGCAATCATGGTGTGCAAATGATCCCATTTTTTATTTTTTATTCAATGTTCGGTTTTCAGCGTATTGGCGATCTTGCCTGGGCAGCAGGGGACATGCGCTGTCGTGGTTTTTTGATGGGCGGAACTGCTGGACGTACCACCTTGAACGGAGAAGGTTTACAACATGAGGATGGGCATAGCCATATCGTGGCTTCCACTATTCCTAACTGTGTGTCTTATGATCCTGCGTTTGGTTATGAACTTGTAGTCATTATCCAAGATGGTTTGCGCCGTATGTATCAAGAGCAGGAAGATGTGTATTACTACATAACCGTAATGAATGAAAATTACTTCCACCCAGAAATACCAAAAGGTGCAGAGCAAGGTATATTGAAGGGCATGTACCTATTTCGTGAGGGCAGTAAAGAAGGAGGAAAAAAATCAAAATTAAGAGTGCAGCTACTTGGCTCTGGAACTATCTTACGTGAAGTTATTGCTGCAGCAGATATTTTAGAAGAAGAGTATGGGATTGCTGCGGACATCTGGAGTGTTACTAGTTTTAACGAGTTACGTCGTGAAGCACTGGAGATAACACGCTGGAATATGCTACATCCCGCAGAGCCAGCAAAATTATCTTATGTAGAATCTTGCCTAGATGGGCGTGAGGGGCCTGTAGTAGCGGCAACTGATTATATGAAAATCTTTGCAGATCAGATACGCGAATTTGTACCAAGGAAATATAAAGTGATGGGGACGGACGGTTTTGGACGTTCCGATACACGCGAAAAATTACGTCAGTTTTTTGAGGTAGATCGCTACTATGTTACTGTGGCTTCGCTTAAATCCCTGGCAGATGAGGACAAAATGTCGACAGAGATCGTAGTAGAGGCGATGGGTAAATACGGTATTGATCCGGATAAGCCGAATCCAGTAAAGGTATAAAAAGTTTGGTATATAGAAGTAAATGGTAGCTCTCTAAACATGTATGAAAAGGAAAAGGATGAAGTGTGGCAGAGATTAAACAGATATTAGTTCCCGATATCGGTGATTTCAAGAATATTCCTGTGGTCGAGTTGCTGGTGAAACCGGGTGACACGGTCAAAAAAGAGGACCCGCTGATCTCGCTAGAATCTGACAAGGCAACAATGGAAGTGCCCTCTCCTTTTGCGGGTGTTGTAAAAGAAATAAATATTCGAGAGGGTGACAGGGTTTCCGAAGGCACGCTCATTTTAATAATGGACGCCAATCAAACGGATAGTTTGTCTGCGGCGTCTCCCATGTCTATACAAGTCAGCCCCCATGCTGCCCCTGTGGAAACTACCTCTAATTTAGACCAGGCTTCTAGCCCATCACTTGATCGTAAGCCCCCCTCTTTAATGCCAGTGAGCGAAATTACTCTTACCAAGGCACATGCGAGCCCATCTGTGCGACGCTTTGCGCGCGAACTAGGCGTGAGCCTTGATCAGGTAAGTGGTGGCGGCCCTAAAAAACGTATACTTAAGGGTGATGTGCGGACTTACGTCAAGGCCACAATATCAAAATCACTAGGTAGTAGTAATGGCGCAGAATTGAATCTGCTACCGTGGCCTCAAGTAGATTTTGCAAAATTTGGACCAGTACAATTAAAGCCACTATTACGTGTCCAAAAAATGTCGGGTGCAAACTTACACCGTAACTGGGTAATGATTCCACATGTTACACAGTTCGACGAGGCTGATATCACCGATCTTGAAGTCCATCGTAAGGAATTCAACGAAACCAAGCAGAAAGGTGGCATCAAGCTTACGATATTAGCCTTTCTGATGGAGGCGACGGTAGCGGCGCTAAAAGAATTCCCTGATTTTAATGCTTCGCTTGATAAAAGCAGCGGCGATATGAATTTGGTAATTAAGAATTACTACCACATAGGTTTTGCAGTTGACACATCACACGGGTTGATGGTTCCAGTGATCCGAGACGTTGATAAAAAAAATGTAGTTGTCACTGCTGAAGAGATGGGAAGTCTTGCAGAACATGCCCGTGAAGGCAAGCTAAAGCCCACTGAGATGCAGGGTGCAAGCTTTACTATTTCTAGCTTAGGGGGTATTGGAGGGACAGCTTTCACTCCCATTATTAATGCACCAGAAGTTGCTATTCTTGGTGTTTCCCGCGCTAATATCAGGCCAGTATATTGCGATGGCCAGTTTGTTCCACGTTTAATGTTACCGTTGTCGTTGTCCTATGATCACAGGGTGATCGATGGTGCATCTGCTGCGCGTTTTACTACATATATAGTTAAGGAACTCGCCAATTCATCTCGGACAGTTTTGTGAGAAAAAACCTTTACGGCAGTCATGAACTTGAGAGAAAAAGAGTATTAATAGAGGTTCTTCTCGTGCCTCTTTATTGTCCTAATTCGGCAGGAAATGTCTAAATTTGAGTTGCCTCTTGTTGGTATATTTGGGGGTACTTTTGATCCCATACATTACGGCCATTTGCGGGTAGCTGAAGAAATTGTTGAAGCTGCGGGTTTACATAAGATGTGCTTTATTCCTGCTGGTGTGCCGCGGTTGCGACATACTCCTATTGCATCACCGCAACATCGGGCAGAGATTGTACGCATAGCAACTCAGTGCAACCCAAGATTTATCTTGGATGAGCGTGAAATTTTTCGTGATGGCGTTAGTTACAGCGCAGACTCATTACGTGATCTTAAGCAGGAATTGGGAAAAAAAGTCATACTATGCTTTGTAATGGGAGTAGATGTTTTTATAAAACTTGCCGATTGGAATAGTTGGCATGATCTCTTTAATCTGTGTCATTTCATTGTTGTCGCTCGTCCAGGACATGAGCTCACGTTAGGTCATGATGTATTACCTAAAAAGTTAAAAGAAGAATGCTCTCAGCGTTGGGTTTTCAGCGCAGATAGTCTCAGAAGTGCAACTAGTGGGTTGATATTCGTTGCGCCAACAACTATGCTAGATATTTCTGCAACTAGTATTCGTGCATGTATTTCTGTCGGGAAAAGTGTACGTTATCTAATACCTGATGCAGTTCTCAGTTATATTGAAGAAAATCAATTGTATTTATAAGGCATATGAAGCTCAATCAGTTAGTAAAAACAGTCGTTGATGCATTGGAGGATATCAAAGCGCTTGATATCAAGGTATTAGATGTGACAAATATAAGCACTCTTTTTGACCGTATGATAATAGCAAGTGCAGCTTCAACTCGTCAGGCAAAAGCTCTAGCAGACAATGTACATGAGAAAGTAAAAACTGCAGGGGGTGTAATTTATGGTACAGAGGGCGAGCAATCTGGTGAGTGGATGCTGGTAGATTTAGGGGATATACTGGTACACATAATGTTACCTGCTGTACGTGCACATTATGATCTTGAAGAGCTCTGGACCGAATTAAAACCGGTGATGGTGGAACAAGCCACCATCGATCAGACCAAAAAAAAGGTTGTAGTCAAACCAGATAGGGCATCAGTGAAGTTAGATTCTAAAACTAGAAAAAAGAAATCAATTAAACTTGACCCCACTGGGTAAGTTTGAGTGTTTTTACCATGAAATTTATTATCCTGGCAGTAGGCAATAAAATGCCAGAATGGGTAGAGGCTGGTTTCGCAGAATACACAATGCGCATGTCACATGAGATAACCATTGAATTGCTGAAAATTAGACCGGAGAAACGTAGTAAAAGTAAAAAAATTGAACAGCTACTTTGTGCTGAATCTGCACGTATCCTGGCAGTGTTGCCGCCTAAGTGTCGTACGGTCGTGATGGATGAGCACGGGAGGCAATGGTCTACAGCCAAGTTAGCTGATTCTATTTCCGGGTGGATGAGAAATGGTGGTGATACTGCATTTATCATTGGTGGCGCAGATGGGCTAGACACCGGAATTAAAAATTCAGCAGATGAGGTTTTAGCTTTGTCTGCTCTGACGCTACCGCATGGACTGGTAAGGGTAATGTTAGCAGAGCAACTGTATCGTGCAGTATCGCTTATTAAGCGGCATCCTTATCACCGAAAATAATGGTTAATATAAAGTTAAAGTATGATTAGAATATTTTTTCGAATGAATATGAGTTTCTAAGGGACAAATCATTATGGCTCTTCCAGAAAATCGCATTTATCTTGCTTCTCGTAGCCCTCGTCGACGTGAATTATTAAAACAGATCGGGGTAAATTTTGAAATTGTGTTGATGCGCGAGACTTTACCACGCCCAGCGGATGTTGATGAAACTCCAGGGAAGGGAGAGTCGCCGACAGATTATGTTTGCAGAATTGCCCGAGCTAAGGCAGAGGCGGGGTGGATGCGGTTAGTGCAGCGTGGTTTGCCCCTAAAACCACTGCTGGTGGCAGATACAATAGTGGCGTTCAAGGGAAGTATTTTTGGTAAACCAGAGAACCCTGTGCAGGCGGAAGAGATGTTGGCGACACTTTCAGGTCAGACCCACCAAGTATTGACTGCGGTAGCTGTTGCTTCACAAGATAAAATACAGGAATGTTTGTCTACCACTAAAGTGCGATTTCGTAACATTAGCCAGAATGAAATCAATAACTATCTTAATAGTAGTGAGTCATACGGGAAAGCCGGTGCTTACGCAATTCAGGGAAAAGCAGCAGTTTTTATAATGGAAATATCTGGGAGCTATAGCAGTGTGTTAGGGTTGCCGCTATTTGAAACAGCAGAGTTACTAGAAAAATTTAACATAAAGATATTCTCCTAAGCTGAATATAATCTATAGCGCATCACATTTATGGGTAATGAAATTCTTGTCAACATAACTCCACAAGAGACTCGTGTTGCCGTGATGGAGCAAGGGGCGGTTCAAGAATTGCACATAGAGCGCACTAGTAGTCTTGGCAAAGTTGGAAATATCTACAATGGCCGTGTCAGCAGAGTATTACCTGGAATACAATCAGCTTTTATTGATATTGGTCTTGATCGCGCTGCTTTTCTGCATGTAGCTGATATCTGGGAAACTCGTCAGGACGAGGTTACCGATAAACCCATAGAAAAATTGTTACATGAGGGCGAAGGTATTTTGGTCCAGGTCATTAAGGATCCAATTGGTACTAAAGGTGCTCGGTTATCCACCCAGATCAGTATTGCCGGACGGATGTTGGTATATCTTCCACAAGAATCTAATATCAGCATTTCCCAGCGCATTGAAGACGAAACTGAGCGTGAGTTACTTCGGGAGAAGTTGCAAAAGATGCTTGCAACTGATGAAAAAGGTGGCTATATAGTTCGCACGATGGCTGGAACCGCAAGCGATCGTGATTTGCAAACAGACATAAAATATCTGAATAAACAATGGCTAAATATTCAGGAGAAATTTTTAACTGCTTCTCCATCTACGCTAATTTACCAGGGTTTGAATCTGAGTTACAGGGTTCTACGTGACTTTGTGACCGATGACACGGCGCGTATTCTAGTAGATTCACGCGAAACATTTCAGAAAATGGCTACATTTGCAGATAAATATATGGTGAATGTAAAAAGCCGGTTAGAGCATTATGCTGGAGAACGTCCACTATTTGATCTAAATGGAGTTGAGGATGAAATTGAAAGGTCCCTGGCAAGAAGGGTGAATTTAAAGTCTGGAGGTTACCTCATCTTTGATCAGACTGAGGCACTAACTACTGTGGATGTAAATACTGGTGGATTCGTCGGCATACGAAGTTTCGACGACACAATTTTCAAAACTAATTTGGAAGCAGCACAAATAATTGCACGCCAGTTACGATTACGAAACCTGGGCGGAATTATCATTATTGATTTTATTGATATGGAGAATAAAGAGCATAGAAATGCTGTGCTTACGGAATTCAAGAAAACTTTATTAAAAGATCGGACGCGCATGACTGTTAATGGATTTACTACGTTAGGGCTTGTAGAGATGACACGTAAGCGCGCCAGAGAAAGCCTTGCTCATACTTTGTGTGAACCCTGTCCTACTTGTCAGAGTCGTGGTGAGGTAAGAACTGCACAAACGATATGTTATGAAATCCTACGTGAGTTGCTGCGCGAATCCCGCCAATTCGACGCCCGAGAATTTCGTATTCTAGCATCGCAACAAGTAATTGATTTGTTCCTTGATGAAGAATCTCAAAATCTTACTCAACTTAGCGACTTCATTGCAAAACCTATTAGTTTGCAAGTTGAAACAACGTATGTGCAGGAACAGTATGACGTGATACTGATGTAGCCTAAATTAAATTTATAGAATTCAGTCTGAAAGGTTTTAACAAAACAGTATTGATTTATACCCAATGTCGCAATGTATAAGTGTTCTAACGCCTAAATGAATTTGTTATGCGGTTTAAATTTGGTTGTTCCACAATTTCTTACTTGGTAACCAGGGCAGCGACTAAATCGGCTGGTGTAATGTCGAAGGCGGGATTGAAAACATTGATTTCTCCTGCTGTCCACTGGTATCCGTCACTGCTAGTAACCTCATCAGCATTACTTTCTTCAATAGGAATAGCTGCGTCATTTTGAGCAGTTAGATCAATAGTTGACAATGGACAGGCCCCATAAAATGGGATGTTGTGACGTATTTGCTAATACAGCTACCATATAAAGCGGCAATCTTATTCACCACAGCTCCATTTACTGCAACGCGGCCAGTTCCAACTACAACGGCATCAATCTCGCCCAGTTTCATCAAATATCCTGTCATATTATCTGTTATGAGTGTTACTGGAATTTTCTCTTGTGCCATTTCCCAGACTGTAAGCCCGGCGCCTTGGAAAAACGGTCTGGTTTTACCTGTGATTACTGAAATTCCTTTCCAGTTTCTACAGTAGAACGAATGATGCCAAGGGCGGCACCATGACCGGCTGTTGCTAAAGTGCTAGCCATTACAGTAGGTGAAGATTTTTGTGTTATTAGAGAGCAACTTGGCACCGAAAGTACCGATAGATCGTTTGATCTGAAGGTTTTCTGCCAGCATTTCACAACCTCTGTGCTTCCAACGCCACACCATAAGCAGAAGAAGCACAACCGATTACTGGTGCTCCACGTACCACCATAGAGCTAATACCCTCTGCCATCTCTATCGTTGAATTAAAGCTACGATATTCAAAGCAAGCGGGTAGCACACGCTGATTAAACATTTCCAGATACCCATTTTTACAACGATGCCCCCGCTGATTACTTCATGCTTCTTTTAACCACGTTCAATCCCCTTCAAATTCACAAAGAGAAAAAACTTTTTGACCCTGTTTTCTCAGCCGTAAACTACCGCCCAGATCAGGTAAATCGATAACAAAACAACACTCCACAATCTTGCCACCCATAGCACTAATTAGTTTAACGGCTGCTCCTGCCGTGCCTCCAGTTGCTATCAAGTCATCAACTAGAAGGATGTGATCTCCCTGAGATATGGCGTCTACATGGATTTCAATACAGTCGGTACCATATTCCAGTTTATAGTCGTGGCTTCGTGTTTCCGCTGGTAGCTTGCCTTTCTTACGAATTGGTATGAAGCCTACGCCAAGCTGGAATGCAAGTGCAGCACCGATAATAAACCCACGAGCTTCAATCCCAACCACCCTATCAATTTTTACACCAATAAGATGATTAACGAATTCATTGATGGTAACGCGAAAACCTATTGGATCTTTTAACAGTGTTGTAATGTCGCGAAACATTACCCCTTGCTTAGGATAATGAGGAATGGTTCTGATTCGTGATTTTATTGGCATAGGTTTGCTCCAGGAGAAATAAGAACTGATCAATAGAGGGGTACTATAAGGGGACGCTCAGAATCAGGGTAAAGTTTTAAGAAAGTGTAACTTAATAAAGCCTTCTCGGAAGATTAGAGTGCTAGATAGAATTAATACAAAAAACTGTACACCCATAAGTTCGAAGCGGCTTAATGGTCTTGAGAAAAGGTAAGCCCAGTTGGCAACTCAGGTTATAACCATTAATTTTCTTTAATTTAGACAAATTCATGGGGTAGTATATTAACTGGTTATATATTTTGAGCATACTTGGCCAGTAATTTAGGAGATTTATCTAGTGCCTCGAAAATTCTTCAAGAAATACCTTCCTTCCCACGAGAGCATCAAACAGAATCGATTCGTCGGGATGTTTGGAGGACTACTGCATCATCACAACTTGTGGCACCTTAATCGTCACTCAGTAGCGGGAGGGGTTGCAGTAGGGTTGTTTGCTGGACTGATCCCCGGAAGCAACCCAGTTCAATTCTTTTTCGCTGCCATGTTCGCTATAGTATTCAAAGTGAATCTTCCAATGGCAGCACTGATTACACTTTATTCCAATCCCTTGACCATAGTGCCGATTTATCTTGTTGCATATGCTATTGGTGAGTTCGTGATTGGTAACGGTATAACCAAAATACCCCAAGTTGAGTTCAGTATACTAGATAAAAATATTGATATATGGATTCCTTCCATGGTTGATTGGATGGCTTCTCTAGGAAGAACTTTATTGACCGGAATATCTATACTGGCAATACTACTTTCAATAATAGGTTATTTCACAGTACATATAGTCTGGCGACTATATGTACTTCATGCGTGGCGTAAACGAGCGCAGCGACACCATCTTGATGATTAGGCAGTAATGACCCCAGAACACTGGAAACAAGCTACTCAAGAGCTTGCTATGCATGATGAAGTGATGCATAAGCTTATATCAGGCTTCAAAGGAGCCGCACTACGCTCACATGGTGATGCCTTTACTACACTGGCGCGCTCAATTGTTAGCCAGCAAATTTCTGTGAAAGCGGCAGAAAGTGTTTGGCATAAAGTAGTAGCTAAAGTCCCTGAGATTACACCACAATTAATTCATAACATAGGAAAAGACGTACTAAGATGTTGTGGCCTGTCAAAGAGGAAAGCAGATTACCTTCAAGACCTATCGCTGCATTTTATAAACAAAGATTTAAATGAAACTATGTGGCATGAAATGGATGACGAAGCGCTCATTTTAGAATTGACGCGAGTAAAAGGCGTTGGTCGTTGGACCGCTGAAATGTTTTTAATTTTTCATATGCTGCGCCCGGATGTCTTGCCGATGAACGATCTTGGTTTAAAGCGTGCTTTAAGTATGCACTATAATGATAATCAACCTGTAAGCGAGGTCAGGATGCGTGTAATTTCTGAGCTATGGAAGCCATGGCGCTCTGTAGCAACATGGTATTTGTGGCGTAGCCTTGATTCGTTACCGGTAGAGTACTAAAAAGCTTAGTTTAGCGCCTGTTATTCGTCGTTACTAAAAGAAAAAGTATCTCCCCAAGAAATATATTCCTGCTAGTAACAAGATGCCCATTAATATGTTGACGAATGTATCCCCTCTGCTGCTAGCAAAAAGTCCATTCAGCCATTTTTTGACAACAATGATCAAAATTATAAAAACAGGAATAGCCATGACCAAGAAATGTATTTCCATACTCCACATACTTCCTAACCAAGAGCTGGCCCAGCCCTCAGGACGGAATAGATTATAGGAAATACCGGAAATTCCAGCGATAACAAACACAACATAGATTAGTGACAGAATAAGCCGAAAAAATTCTTTATAAGATCCTTTCATAGGATTTCTATTAACCAATTAAATGAAAACTCAATGCAGTAAATCCAATTTTCTTTTTTTACAATAATATCTTTCACTCAGTGAGCATACCATCAACTAATTCTAATGTCCGTCCAGTTTGTTTGGCCAGAAGTGGATCATGAGTAACAATGATAAGGCTTGCGCCGGCATTATGGTTAAGATCTAACATCAATTTATAGACTTCACTAGCAGTATGCCGGTCAAGGTTACCGGTAGGCTCATCAGCAAGGATACAGGCAGGTTTAGTGACTAAAGCGCGTGCAACTGCTGCACGCTGGCGCTCCCCACCTGAAAGCTCTCCTGGAGTGTGAGACAAGCGGTGACCTAAACCGACCTGATTTAATACCTCTGTTGCACGATCATAAGATTCCCTGCTGTTCATTTGCCGAATTAACAGTGGCATGGCGACATTCTCAAGTGCGCTAAATTCTGGCAGTAAATGGTGAAACTGATAAATAAAACCAAGTGACTGATTACGAAGCCGGCATCTCCCTTCTTCATTTATAGCAGACATACTCTGACCCATGATCTGGATATCTCCACTGGTGGGTGCATCTAGCCCACCTAGCAGGTGCAGCAACGTACTTTTTCCGGAACCGGATATGCCGACAATGGCAAGTGTCTCACCTGCTTCCACTCGCAGGTTTACACCCATTAATACGGGTACCTCTAACTTAGCCTGATAGTAACTCTTGCGTAAATTGCTACAAGAAAGAATTACCTTATTCATATCTTAGTGCTTCTGCGGGATTGACCTTGGATGCCCGGTAGCTCGGATAGATCGTAGCTAGAATGGTCAGTCCAAATGATACGAGCGCAACCGTCACTATATCAGCGAGATGAGGGTCTGACGGGACCTCGCTGATGTAATAAACCTCACGAGATAAAAATTGAACGGTGAATAAATATTCAATTAACGCTATTACTGAGTCCACATTGAATGCCAGCAATACACCTCCAACCACTCCCAAAATTGTACCAAAAACACCAATCAGAGTTCCTTGTACTATAAATATTTTCATAATACTTCGTGGACTTGCTCCAAGGGTGCGGAGAATAGCAATGTCAGGTTGTTTATCGGTTACCGCCATTACCAGGGTGGAGACAATATTGAAAGCAGCAACCGCAATGATTAATGCAAGAATAAGAGAGAGCATCCGCTTTTCAATCTGGATTGCACGAAAATAATTAGCATGCTGACTAGTCCAGTCGCTGATGTACGTAGTTGTAGAAATCATTGGCGCAAGTTCTTGAACAACTTGTGGCGCTTGGAACAAGTCTCGTAATTTAAGTCTAACACCTGATACCTCGCCATTCTCCATGCGATATAGTTTTTGTGCATCTGCTATATGGATTAACGCCAATGAAGAATCGTATTCAAAATGACCCGCTTTAAAAATACCAGTAACGGTAAATTGCTTAAGACGCGGTAATATTCCAACTGGCGTTATTTGTCCTTGTGGTGAGATTAATACGATCCTGTCGCCTTTTGATGCACCCAAGGTTCGCGCCAGTTCTTCGCCAATAACGATACCAAACTCCCCAGGTTTAAGACTGTTTAGTTTTCCACTTATCATCATCTGGGAAAAATCAGCAACCTTATCTTCCATATTTGGCAGGATACCTCGCACTAATACGCCACGTACAACCTGATTGAACGACACCATGCCCTGGGCGCTAACGTATGGCGCAGCAGCTTCTACTTGTGAGTGTTTGATTGCTTCATCTGCAACTCCTTGCCAATCGGCTAGCTTTTCATTTACACCGCTTACCTGGATATGTGAGGCTACACCTAAGATACGCGTGCGTATTTCCTTCTGGAACCCGTTCATAACCGACATCACCGTGATCAGGGCTGTCATGCCAAGAGTGATACCTAAAAGCGAAATCAATGAAATAAAAGAAATGAAATGATTGCGACGTTTAGCACGTGTGTAACGGAGACCAATGAAGAGTTCATAAGAAGCCACAGACAATACACCTAAATATAAGAAAGAATTTCAAAGTTTGCCATATTCTGTCTAGGCTTAACAGAGAGCCGAGTCGATCAGGAGAACTACAGTCCAGTTTTCTTCCATGAAATTGTTTTTTTATGTAGTTAAATAACGTTCTGTGCCACATGCATTATATAACTCTATATTTTATAAAAGCCGGACCATTGGACTGATACAGGGGTTGTACGGGTTTAGATAGAGTTAAGCTGTAGAATTATTGGAGCAAGATATTATAATTCTTTTTGCGACTTACGATACGCGCATGTCGGCTTTACACAATCCACATAAAGTGACAGCGAGTGCTCGCTAATGATAAAGCCTCGATCTTTAGCAATTTTAACCTGGCGCCTCTCAATCTCTTCGTCGTAGAACTCATCAACATGACCGCATTGCAGGCATACTATGTGATCATGATGCTCACCGCGATTAAGTTCAAATACTGCTTTACCACTTTCAAAGTGGTGGCGTTTCAAAACCCCAGCCTGTTCGAACTGTGTCAGGACGCGATAGACAGTAGCAAGGCCGATATCTTCATCTTCGCTTATCAAGGTTCGATATACATCTTCCGCTGATAGATGCTGTATCATAGTATTTTCAAATAAACTGAGTATTCGTAGTCGTGGTAGTGTAGCCTTCAGGCCCATGGTTTTAAGATCGTTTGGCTTGCTCATAGTTGTATCCG
>SPBV01000133.1 GCA_004525885.1 Nitrosomonadales bacterium | reverse complement strand
GCTGACGATTCTGATTTTGCTGATCGCGGCGACACTACTAGTTTTTGGATATTTCGTCGAACATTTCGAGTTCACCGAAATGTTCATGGCGGTGGTGGCCCTGTCAGTAGCAGCCATACCGGAAGGACTGCCCGCTGTCCTCACGATCACCCTCGCTGTCGGCGTGCAGGCGATGGCCCGTCGCAACGCCATCGTCCGGCGTTTACCTGCCATTGAAACTCTAGGTTCGGTATCAGTGATCTGTACCGACAAGACCGGCACACTTACTCGCAATGAAATGATGGTCGTCTCAGTTGTGACACATACACATGTTTTTTCACTTGAAGGGAGTGGCTATGAACCCAATGGTGTTATTAAGCTCAATGACTCCTCTGTTAGCGGGCGCGATCACGCGATCCTTGATGAACTTAGTCGTACCGCCGTGTTGTGTAATGACGCATCTTTGCATGAACGAGATGGCATCTGGACCGTTGAAGGCGACCCGATGGAAGGGGCGTTACTTGCATTCTCAGGCAAGATCGGCATGGACGTACGAAAGGAATTATCTGCATGGACGCGGACCGACGCTATCCCATTTAACTCCAAACACTGTTTCATGGCTACACTAAATCATGACCACGAAAACCACGCATTTGTTGCCGTTAAAGGTGCTCCGGAGAAACTTCTATCGATGTGTAGTGAGCAACGCACGGCCTCAGGGGGCACGGAAACCTTGAATCAATCCTATTGGCACAAAAAGGCCGAGGGCATCGCCGCGCAGGGCCAAAGGGTATTGGCATTTGCAGTAAGAACGGTGACCCCAGAGCATACGGTTCTGGAGTTTTCCGATGTCGAAGATACTTTGACATTAATTGGTTTGGTTGGTCTGATCGACCCGCCACGTTCCGAAGCAATTGAAGCGGTAGCGGAATGTCGAGGTGCGGGAATACAAGTAAAAATGATTACCGGTGACCACAAAGGAACGGCCGCTGCTATCGCTAAACAAATTGGATTACAAAACCCGGATAAAGTGCTTACTGGTGCCGATCTTGACAATATGAACGATGCAGCACTAGCTACTGCCGTCCTGGAATGTGACATTTTTGCCCGTACCAGTCCGGAGCACAAACTGAGGCTTGTGATGGCACTTCAATCGCACAGCATGACTGTTGCCATGACCGGAGATGGTGTGAACGACGCTCCGGCGCTCAAACGTGCCGATGCAGGTATTGCCATGGGTATGAAAGGTAGCGAGGCAGCCAAAGAAGCTGCTGCACTTGTCCTAGCGGATGATAACTTCACTTCGATTGTTGCAGCCGTGCGTGAAGGGCGAACCGTCTACGATAACATCAAGAAAGTTATCAGCTGGACGCTGCCGACTAATGCTGGAGAAACTATGACGATAATCATCGCGTTGCTCTTTGGCCTGACGCTCCCGGTTACCCCTATTCAGATTTTGTGGATTAACCTGGTTACTGCAAGCACTCTAGGTCTTGTGCTGGCCTTTGAACCCACCGAGGCAGGTACTATGCGTCGACCTCCGCGGCCTAGAGACGAGTCAATACTAACAGGGGAGTTGGTATGGCAAATTGTACTAGCATCGGTATTATTTTTTTGTAGTGTTTTCGGCATGTATGAGTATTCAATCAATAGGGGGTATTCTGTAGAACTAGCCCGTACAATTGTTTTGAATACGTTGGTAATGATGGAAATTTTTTATCTACTCTTTATACGAAATATTTACGGCACATCACTTACCTGGAAAGCAGTACGTGGCACAAAGGTAGTGTGGACAACAATCGCAATCCTCGCAGCTGCTCAGCTTGCTATTACCTATCTAGCACCATTTCAAAAGGTATTCTCTACTGAGGGCGTATCACTCTTCGACGGCGCGCTCATTGTCGGTATCGGTATTATTTTATTCGTCATCCTAGAAGCAGAAAAACAGTTACGATTAAGTTTTACGCGCAGAGCTGTACGCGCACCTTGAGAAATATGATAATTCTTTTATTTGGTCAGTTGGGATTACTTCCATTATAAGAAGCAAAAATAATGTTTAATCATTTTATGAAAGCCATGTCAAACAAATCTACTAAGGAACAAAAAAACCCGCTAATCACAAGGATTAAAGTGGGTTTCGTGTACGTCTTTAAACAGGATAAAACACTTAAATGGTGTGGCGACGGAAATCTAAGCAATACCTATAATAGCTGACCAAATTTCTTTGACGTACCCCCATAAATACCCCCCCAAATGTCTGCCTGTTATAGGATGTTATTGGAAGCTAAATGTGCTGTTTACTTTTGGCACAAAGTTAAAATTTGTAAATAGCTATACTA
Source organism: Nitrosomonadales bacterium (assembly GCA_004525885.1). Classification (GTDB taxonomy): domain Bacteria; phylum Pseudomonadota; class Gammaproteobacteria; order Burkholderiales; family Nitrosomonadaceae; genus BJGV01. The sequence goes on along the minus strand of SPBV01000133.1, from coordinate 2,769 downwards.
TATAGAAAATCCTCACAACTCGAAAACCGAACACTAGTCCTACCAACCCCTATTCAATTATTTTCCTGCTTCTGAATTTAAACTCACCCTTCAGCCCAGCAAGCACTGCACCATCACGATCATAAATATCCTTCTTGAATACCACCCGGTTTTGATCGTCCACTGTTACAGTCCAATACAACAACATTACAGCTAACGGTTCTATCAGATTAACCCGGGTGTTTTTATGAGATGCCACTACTGCATCGATTTTTGCCCTATCCCAACCCGGTTTATCTGCAAGCAGTAATTCGGCAAAATAAAGCGGATCCTGGATGCGAATACAACCAGAACTAAATGCACGCTCAGTCTTTTCAAATTTAGATTTGCTTGGTGTGTCATGCAAATATACGTTATGTTTGTTGGGAAACATGAACTTGACACGTCCCAGTGCATTCTTTGGCCCGGGTTGCTGGCGGATCAAGTAAGGAAAACCCTTGCCTGGGTACTGTGACCACTCAATTGTTGCTGGATCAATCTGTGCACCCTGCTGATTAAGCACCACCATATTTTCATTCCGCAAAGATTCAAGGTTCCGTTTGATCTTCGGCAAAATATCCTTTCTCAAAATCGTCGGCGGTATCGTCCAGGTTGGATTGAATACAATATAGCGAATGTGGTCACGAAAGATTGGTGTCTTTCTGTAGGCTGTGCCAACCACTGCACGAGTTTTCCAATGCACCTTTCCATTTTGGATGTACTGGACATTAAAACCAGCAATATCAACCATTACAAATTTTTGTGGTAGATCTTGCAGTGCCCAACGTGCCCGATCAAGATTTACCCGAAGCTGGTCAATACGTTCCTCGACCGGCACATTCATTGCTGCCCGGGTTGCATTGCCTACAATACCGTCTGCCTTTAAGCCATGTCTTTGCTGGAACCGCTTCACACCAACCAAGACAGCATCATCATATAAAGCTAATTCCATGCTGACTGCCGGCATATCATCAGTGACAACCAGACGCTGGCGTAGAATGATAACCCTTGTGTCAATCATACCCAGCTTCAGTATTACGCCAGCAGGCACATGAGGCCAGCTCCCTTCGGCTTGAATCTTACGGTAATTGGCCAGAGCCTGTTTCATGCCGAGGTAAAAGGTTGCCTGTGGGCGAAAGTCGGCAACCAATCGAGTGATCTGCGCATTATCAATGGCAGCAGACATCTTCAACATGGACTCTAGTTTCAGAGTCCGATACATATTCCAGCTGTTATCTAACGATTCTGGATCAACTTTGCCAATCAACAGATGATAACCAAGTCGGATTAGGCTATCAGTCAGCACTACATCTAATTCGGCCTCTTTAGCTGAGTCAGGTTCTGCCACCAGTGATTTCTGTAACTTTTGGATAAGAAATAGATGGTAATCATCTGGAGTTAAGCCATCTTGGTAACTTTCTTTTATAACACTGACAAGCTGCCTGACAGAACTTGGATTTACCCATATTAGCTGGTAATTATATTTCTCATACAATTTGGGCAGAAGAATAGCAGATGCAATCGGACAGCCTTTGGCTTCAACACAACCACCTGACTTGATACGTTCAACCCAATTGCGTATCTGTGAGTTGCTTTCAGCTGCTACTGAATCCGCTAATAAAAATAACAGATACAAATTCGTGATAATAAACAACCAAGGCTTCTTCATAACGGCCTTATAAGCAAATTAACATGATGGGGGGCAAGTCCATCTAAGTACAATTATTAAATCATGTGCTACCAATCGCCTTTTGTCCCATTCAGGAGACAAGTATCAGCCACAATAAAAGATCAAGCCATGACCATAACCGTGGTATAAAACTTGCCGCCAAACATAATGTACTTTACTCTCTGGTTTGATGATAAACAACATTCATTTTTAACCGGAGTCTACCGGAGACTTGTGTGCAAAATGCACTTTCATTATGCTATAAATTCAGTATAATAATTTTAAGTTCATTGTTAATTATCAAATAACATCATAATTCTTTATCTCTATAGCTGATTGGAAGACGCCGAATGTTTTTACAAAAAACTATCGATAACGATTACCAACCGCCATCAAGATTAGATTCCGGTCGACGGAATTTTTTGAAGGCAGGGATAGGTGTTTGCGCAATAATGACGCTTCCATCGGTCTGCGCAAAAACAATACGTATGGGAGAAAAACAATTAGCCTTTCTAAATTTACATACCGGAGAAAGAACCCGATCCACTTATTGGGTGGATGGAAATTACGTCCCTGAAGAACTTCAGGTGATTGAAAACCTCCTGCGCGATCACCGTACAGGTGAATTACACGCAATTGATACCCGACTACTTGACATATTACAGCTCCTGCATAGGAGATTAGGAGCACGTAAAGAATTTCATGTCATTTCTGCATACAGGTCTCCCAAAACTAACGCAATGCTGGCCGCGCGTAGTAGCAAAGTAGTGAGAAAAAGTTTACACATGCAAGGTAAAGCAATAGATATCTGTCTGCCAGAGTGCTCACTATCTAATTTACGTAAAGCAGCATTGTCGCTAAAAATTGGAGGTGTTGGATACTACCCAAAATCTAATTTTGTTCACATAGATACTGGGCGCGTTAGATTCTGGTAGGCGGCGGAAACCGAACCATAATCATATAATACTTTACTAATCATGATATTAGACAGGAAACAACTGCCCTAACTTTCTTGAGATACCCCATCCCTACCCTCGGGATCTCTGGCTGTTATCGGATTGTATTGGAAGCTAAATTCGATC